>JAFYET010000205.1 GCA_017544125.1 Ruminococcus sp.
AGCATCGGGCAGCCCCTCAGCTCGAATGTATTATAGCACATAAAAATTCGTTTGTCAATACTTTTTTATTGAAAAACAATAATTTCTATTTGAAATACGAAAATTCGGTATTGTTTATCGGGAAATACATATATAAAAGCCCGGGCAGGCTTTCACCAAATCATCACAATTCCGTGTCGCCAAAAAGATACCTGAAAGCTGTATACAAATAATATAACATTCACATCAAAAATATGTT
This sequence comes from Ruminococcus sp., assembly GCA_017544125.1. Classification (GTDB taxonomy): domain Bacteria; phylum Bacillota; class Clostridia; order Oscillospirales; family Ruminococcaceae; genus NK3A76. The sequence continues at coordinate 239 of JAFYET010000205.1, forward strand.
TGTTTTACTACAAAGAAAAGAACTTCAATGTTTTAACAAAACGTATATTTGTAAATAGTGACATACCCGCAAATGCCCGATTTTAAACGATTTCGTGATGATAGTCTGTCTATCAAATCTTAATATGATGTTCATTATCACTAAACGCACACATTCAAACTGAGCATTTTATACAAAAATTAAAAAAATGCCCAAAACCTATTGACAAAGCTGCTCAAAGGTGCTATACTGTCTATAGTGAAAGGGAAAGCAAAGGGCTTCTCCCAAGATCACATAAGCAAGCGTGTGACCCTATACACAAGCTGCTTAAATAAAATTTATTATGGAGGGATTTCTTATGAAGAAGTCAAACAAAGGTTTTACACTCGTTGAGCTGATCGTTGTTATCGCAATCATCGGCGTTCTCGCTGCAATCCTCGTACCTTCTCTTATGGGTTACGTAAAGGATTCCAAGATCTCCACAGCTAACGCTAACGCTAAGCAGGTTTACACATCTGCAGCTACAGTTGCTACAAAGTGTGAGACAGCTGGTTATCCTATCGCAGACGTTCTTGCTAAGTCTTCTGGTACAGATGCACTTTCTACTGGTGCTCCTTATGCTGACATCCAGACAGGTGTTAAGAAGAACCTCGGTTCCGGCGATGACATTTCTTGGGTTGTAAACTACAAGGACGGCGCTCCTCTTGCTACACTCGCAGCTAAGACAGCTTCCGACAGATATGTAGGTTCTTATCCTACAGAGGCTGACGACAAGTGCGCAGGCAACATCGGTTCTACTGGTGTTACAGCTACTTCACTTACAAAGACAGCTAAGGCTAACACAATCTGCACCTGATATCTGAGTGTAAGATCTAATAGTCAACTAACAAATAAAAGGACTGCTTCGGCAGTCCTTTTTCTTTTGGTATATAAAAAGCCGCCGTGGGTCGGCGGCGGGGGATAGTTATGCTTGACAAATTGTGAATCATGTGATATAATAACAAAAAAGAGAACTAAGCCCCCGAAGGTGTCGGCTAAACACCCTCGGGATAGACAGGCAGTTCTCCGTGATGGTTTAAGTTAAACACCGCCACCGTTTCAGGAGTTGGCGGTGTTTTCCTTTTATGTTTCTCCTTTCGGGTCTACAATAAAGTACTCGCTTATCTCTTCTTGTTTATCTTGAAGAGGACGATCAGAACTGCTATCACGTTGATAATACCAACGATAGTGTTAACAAACAGAAATAAATCTGAATATGTAACGTAGCTCATCACGCACACCTCCCTTTCGGGAGAACCGCCGTTTCTGCGTTTGCTTAGCCCCCTCACCCCGTATCACAGGGCTTGGTGATGCCTTTTAGGGCACTGTGACTATTATAGCACAAAAGTCTCACCCTGTCAATACCTGACCTGAAAATTGTACACTTAGCTCACACATAGGCGGCTTTTTGAATATCACAACCACGGTCGTGCAATACTGATTTTAAACAATCTGTAAACCCTCTTGACAAACGGGGAAAGATAGTGTATAATAAAATCACGGAATAGATTTGATAAAACATAATCTCATAAAACAGAAAGGATGATATCTATGGCAGCAACAGTAGTAACAAGCGCAAATTTCGAGGCAGAGGTCTTAAAGGCGGATAAGCCCGTTATCGTTGATTTCTGGGCATCGTGGTGCGGCCCGTGCAGAATGCTCTCGCCCGTTATTGAGGAGATATCGGAAACCAACCCCGAGATAAAGGTCTGCTCGGTCAATGTTGATGAGGAAATGGAGCTGGCACAGCGCTTTGAGATAAGCTCTATCCCCACGCTGCTTGTGTTCAAGGGCGGGCAGCTGACAAACAGCTCGCTGGGCGTTATCCCCAAGGCGGCAATTCTTGATCTGGTAAAGTAAGGTGAGCGTATGGCAGATATCATTATCATAGGCGCAGGCCCTTCGGGGCTGACGGCGGCGATATACGTGCAGCGTGCGGGCAGGCAGGCGCTGGTTTTTGAGGCGGGCAGCTACGGCGGGCAGATAGTCAAGGCTGCCAAGGTGGAAAATTACCCGGGGCTCAAGTCGGTGTCGGGCTTTGAGTATGCTCAGACCCTCTACGAGCAGGCGACAGCTCTCGGCGCTGAAATAAAGCTCGAGCGTGTGGTAAAGGTCGAGGACAGGGGCAGCGTTAAGGCTGTCATCACCGACAGCGGCGAGTATGAGGCAAAGGCAGTCATCATCGCAACAGGTGCCAAGAACCGCCCTCTCGGGCTTGCTAATGAAAAGGCGCTGGTGGGCAAAGGCGTTTCCTACTGCGCCACCTGCGACGGTATGTTTTACAGGGGCAAGACGGTGATAGTAGCGGGCGGCGAGAGAACGGCGGTGCTTGATGCGCTGTTCCTCTCGAACATCTGCGAGAAGGTGTATGTGGTCTACAAGGGCAGCGAGCTGGGCTACAACGGCGTTGATGCCGATAGCCTGAGAGATAAGCCGGGTGTTGAGCTGCTGCTTGGAAACCGTGTCACCGCCCTCAATGAAGATGGCGGCAGGTTCGCAGGTGCTGAGATAACCGACCTTGCCACCGGTGAAAAGAGAACGCTGACGGCGCAGGGGCTCTTCGTGGCTGTCGGCAACGCCCCCGATAATTCGGGCTATGCGGCAATTGCCGAGCTTGATGACAAGGGCTATTTCACCGCTGATGAGAGCTGCCTGACTAAGACGGCGGGCATTTTCGTTGCGGGGGATTGCCGGGCAAAGCGTGTGCGCCAGCTGACCACCGCAGCTGCTGACGGCACCACTGCTGCCCTCGCAGCGTGCAGCTATATAAGAAAACTCGGCTGAGTTTTGTCATATGACAATTACGCCGCCCTTGCATTTGATTGCATGGGCGGTGTTATATTTTTGTGAATAATGCACAACTTACCTATCCAAAATGACGAAAATACATAAATTTATTGTAAAAAGCGCTATATTGTGGTATAATAATTATGGGTATTTGTACCCGTTGCAGCAATAAAAGGATTTGGCGGTGCAATTATGGGAGCGAAGAGAAGATCTGAAAACTTTTACAGTATAGAATACGGCGTGCTCTATTTAGACCTGTCTGAATTTAAGACGGTCAGGTGCGACGAGGCTTTTTGCGCCCTTTCGGGGTATTCTGCGCAGGAGGTCGAGGGCGGGCTCCCTGTTGAGACATTTGTTGACAGCGACACCGCAGATGCTGTGCGCTCCCTTGCCGAATCAGGCGGCGAGGTCGGCGATGTTATGTGCTTTGAGCACTGTATGAAGTGCAAGACGGGCGAAACTATATCCGTCACCGACTTTGTTTGGATAAACAGAGAGGGCGGCAGCAGGCAGGCTATTCTCTATGTCAACAAGCCCATAGGTGCGCTGCTGCGCAATATTGATATTTACGAAATGACCTCTCACGGGCTTTTTGACACCATATTCTCGGGCATACCCGGTGCTGTGGCTATTTATGAGACTGACTGGGAGACCGTCAGGGTGTTCAAGGCATCTGAAAACTACTACCAGCTGCTGGGCTTTAAGGACGTTGCAGATTATAACAGGCTCGTGGGAGAGTGTCTGTCAAAATCGGCAAATCAGATAATGTTTGGAAGAATGAGAGAGTGTACCGAAACGGGTAAGACGGTCAAGAGCGAGTATCAGACCCCCCACCCCGACGGCACGCTGCACTGGTTAGAGGCGAAGATAAAGCCTTTCTTTGAGAGAGACGGCAAGCAGTATTTCTTCGTTATAATGAGTGACGTTACCAAGTCAAAGAACCAGGAAAACGAGATAAAGCGCCAGAACAAGCGCTTTGAGATAATTGCAAAGACCACCAACGATATATACTTTGATTATGACATAATCCACGATATATTCTACCTGCCCAATAACGACAACTACATCAGCCGTTATGACAATGTGGTGGAGAACTACTTCACCGACAGGAAGTTTGCAAGATATATGATGGAGGAGGATGCGCAGCAGTTTGAGGATAAGCTGCTGAGTGCCCGTGACAAGCTGGTCTCAGGTACGATAGAGTACAGAACGAAGGCATTTGATGATGACTATGCGTGGTACAAGATTTCATACACCACCGTTGCCGATGAAAACGGCAATATAACCAACGCCTACGGCCGTATATCCTCGATCGAGACAGAGCAGATGCTAAAGCGGCGAATCGATTCTGACAAAAAGCTCATCGAGCGCCTTTCCGAGCGTGACCTTATCACAGGGCTTTACAACAGGCACACCTTCAAGGAAAAGGCATCAAAATATATCGAGGGCATATCCGACGGGCGCTGCTATGCCATAGTTTATTCTGATATAAACGACTTTTCATACGTTAACGAGAACTTCGGCTACGATGCGGGCAACCGTATGCTCAGTGACTTTGCTAAAGTCATAAGCGAGAGCGAGGGCGTGGTTTATTCCTGCCGTATCTACTCTGATTTCTATACGACGCTCTATGTCGCCGATTCGAGAGATAAGCTCATAAAGGCAGTAAACAAGCGTAATCAGGACTTTGCCCAGCTGCAAAAGGAGTACTACCCCGCCAGCAACATAAACGTATCGAGCGGAATGTACTTCATACCCAACAAGGATACTGACATTACCATAGCTATGGATAATGCAAACCTTGCAAGGCGAAGCATCAAGGGCTCAGACGATGTGCTTTGCGGCATATACAGCGAGCGTATGAGAAAAGAGCGCCTGCGTGACCAGTCGATAGCCAGCGAGGTCAAGAACGCTATGGATCAGGGCATGATAGAGCTTTTCTTACAGCCGAAATTTGATCTGGTGACAAGGCAGATAATCGGCGCTGAGGCTCTTGCCCGCTGGAAAAACCACGACGGCAGCTACAAGATGCCCTACGAGTTCATACCCGTTTTGGAGCGGGTAGGGCTTATCATCGAGTTTGACTTCTTTATGTATGAGCAGGTGCTCAAGACCTACGTCAAGTGGAAAAACGAGGGCAGGCGGCTCATACCCATAAGCGTGAACTTCTCTCGTGTTCATTCAAGCAAGGAGAATTTCGTTGACAGGGTCAACTCACTTGCCGACAGATACGGCGTTGAAAAGGGTCTTATCGAGATAGAGATAACCGAGAGCGCCTTTGTTGAAGACGTGAACATCATGATAAGATACATGAGCAAGCTGCGTGAATACGGCTTCAAGATAGATATTGACGACTTCGGCATAGGCTATTCGTCACTGAGCGTGCTGCTAAATGCACCTGTTGACATAGTCAAGGTGGAGAAGGTGTTTATCGACAACATCGCCACCAACCTGCTCGAGCGTGAATACGTCAAGCAGATATGC
>JAFYET010000206.1 GCA_017544125.1 Ruminococcus sp.
ACACCGCTGTGGTTCTCTACCAGTACCGAAATAGTATGCTTCATATTATTCTACTCCTTTACACTACTAAAGTATTATAACACTAAACTATTAACTTTATGTGAATATTCATTTGGTATTGCGTTAATGTTGCTTCGCTGCACAATTGCCTGTATGGGCATCATTATGCATTATAAAGTCGGCGCATCCTCATCAACACATACCTCAACGAGCATGAGCCTGTCATCTCCTGCTAAGGCCTCTATCGCCTTGTTCATCGACCTGGTGTCGTGTACCCTCATGGCAGGTATGCCGTAGGCGGCAGCTAACTTTACAAAATCAGGCGACCCGTCAAGGAATACAGAAACCTTCCTGCCGTCAAAGCCCTTGTCCTGAAGCTCCCTAACCATGCCAAGACGGTTGTTTGTCATAACAACTATTTTTACGTTTATGCCGTACTGAACGCAGGTCGCCATTTCCATAAACTGCATCTGGAACGACCCGTCACCGCATATCTGTAAGCTGGTGCGGTCGGGGCAAGCCATTTTAGCGCCCATAGCGCAGGGGAGCGAGTAGCCCATAGTACCCATGCCGCCCGAAGTTAAGAAGCGCCCGCCCTTTTTGAGCTTGTAGCTTGTGGCAGCCCATATCTGGTTCTGCCCTACGTCAGCAACTACCGTGGTGTTTGCAGGCATTGCCTCTGAGAGCTTTTCTATAAACTGCCTCGGGTTGACCGTTCCTGCCTTGGGCTTTGAGTATTTTCTCTTTGCCTTGTAGGTGTTCAGGTGCTCTATCCATTCCTTGTGCTCCATAGGCTCTACTACTTTTAATAGCTGCCCGAGAACGTCCTTTGCATTGCCGACAAGCGGAATGTCAGTGCCTATGTTCTTGCCTATCTCGGCAGGGTCAATGTCTATGTGTATTATAGTTGTAGTTTCTTCGAGCTTGAGAGGGTTGTTCACCGCCCTGTCACCGACACGAGCACCAACAAGCAGCAGTGTGTCGCAGTCGTTTGCTGCGTTGTTTGCGCTCTTGACACCGTGGGTGCCTATCATTCCGAAGAATCTTTCGTCATCGTCATTGAAGCACGATATGCCCATCATCGTGGTTATAACAGGTATGTCCGTTACCTCCGAGAGCTTTCTTACCTCTTCAACAGCACCCGATGAGAATACACCGCCGCCTATGCATATGAGCGGTCTCTTGGCTTCCTTGAGCGCCTTTGCGACCCTCTTTACCTGAAAGCCGTTGCCCTTTATCGTGGGCTTGTATGAGCGTATCTTTATGTCCTTGGGGTATTCAAAGTCTATCACAGCCCTCTGTACATCAACGGGTACATCTATCAGCACAGGTCCCGGTCTGCCGCTGCCTGCTATGTAGAATGCCTCTTTGAATATGTGGGGTATCTCGCTTGCGTCCTTGACAAGATAGCTGTGCTTTACAAAAGGCTCAGCCGCACCAGTGATGTCCGCCTCCTGAAAAGCGTCCGACCCTATCTGCTCGGTGGCTACCTGCCCTGTGATAGCGATTATCGGCACACTGTCTGCGTGAGCTGTGGCTATCGCTGTTATAAGGTTCACAGCACCCGGGCCCGATGTGGCAATGCATACCTGCGGTGTGCCTTTCATTCTTGCAAAGCCGCTTGCTGCGTGCCCGCCGTTTACCTCGTGGCGCACGAGTATGTTGTTTATGGTCTTCTCCTCATCGAGCAGTGCATCAAAAAACGGGCATATCGCTGCCCCGGGGTAGCCGTATACAGTATCTATCCCTTCAGCCTTCAGGCACTCGACCATAGCCTTGCTTGCAGACATCTTCATAAACTATCTTTCCTTCCTGTGTAAAGTAACTCCTACTATTATAACATATAACGCAGAAAAAATCAACCACCCGTATTTTATCTCGTACTCGGCATTGTGTACATATTATAATAGTCCTATTTGTGTAAATCAACAAAACTTACAATATGTGGCTATTATGCACCCCAAGAATGACCCTGCATACACCGCCGAGAAGAAGATGCAATATGTCATTCTGATAATAATGTGTATTTCCGCCCCGGAGTATTTTCGGGGCGGTTTTATATATAGAGCATTTGTTGCATATTGACGGAACAAACATTCGTAAACTTTGCCGATTGAAAAACGTAAAAATCGGTGCTATCATAAAAGTAAAGAGGTTAGGGGAACAGGGCGTAAGCCTTGACATATGTTAACAAAGTGTGTTATAATAGATATATATGACTACATCTCCGAGGAGCACACTATGAGTATGGATCTTAATAAGCTCGCATCAATAATGGAGCTTAATGTTTCTAATAATAAAATCAGCATCTACGGCACGAAAAACGGCTTTAATACGCTTATGATGTATTTTAAGGGCGATAATACATTTGCGCTGCGTATCTATGCGAATACGCAGGATAAGTCAAAGCGCACAGCCCTCTATGACTTTGCGGCAAGCCACGCCTCATTTACCTTTGTGAGGATGTGGGAGGGGAGAGTTACCGCAAACGTCACCCTTTCGGATAACGACACTGAGGAGAGCGCTGCTGCCCAGCTTACCGAGTTTTTTGAGCTGCTCGGTTCACTGGGTTTTGCACCCTGCTGCTCTACCTGCGGCGGCAATAAGCCCGCAAGGCTCTATGACTTTATGAAAGACGGCATAAACCTCTGTGAGGATTGTGAGGGTATCGTGGACGCTGATGTGGAAAAATCAAACGCCCTGCACGATGCCCAGAAGCCCCGCCTTAAAAAGGCACTGCCCGGGCTTTTGATAGGTGCAGTGTTTACCTATATTTTTACACGCTATACCAACGGCAAGTCGCCCGCTGTACTCAGCGGCGCTATGGATAGCTTCCTCGGTATTATGATAACCGTTCTCGCCGTCAAGCTCTCAGCCGCTAAGACGGGTGTCAAGACGGCAGTCGTGAGTGCAGTTCTCTGCTTTGCTGCATACTTTGCAGGCAATGTGGCATGGCACGCAAATTATTTTGCTGACTTTAACCGTAAAAACATCGGGCAGCAGCAGTATGTCATAGATTACTGCGAAGCAGTTGATGCAGGGGAGAACCCCTACCAGCAGGCTCTTGATTCGGGCGATGAAGACCTTATCGGCAAATACAGATACCTCCACCACCTTTCACAGGAGGATAGAGATGATCTGCTCAGGCGGGTCGAGCGTATGAATGACCACCAGACCACACTCAGCTGCGTCAATGATTTCAAGTCGCTCATGTTCTCCGATTACGGCGATAAAATGCGTAAGGATTTCTATCTTCTCTTTCTCGGCTCGTTCGTGGGCATAGGTGCAGGCTGCCTGCTCTTCTGGCGTTTGGCGCTTAAAGGCGATAAGGCAAGGTATGCGCTCATACCCCTGCCCACCGTCACCACCAACCCCTATGATGTTATAATTGGTAACAACACTAACACATAAACCGAGGTGTTTTTATGTATATAGGCAATATTGTACCTGTTATATGCGTTATCGTGCCTATACTTCTGGCGGTGTATAACATCAGCCATAACAATAATTCCTCCAAAAAGCGTGTGGTCATAACTACCTGCGTGTTCGTGGGGCTTTTTGCACTCGCACTCTTCTCTGCTTTTATAGAAGACAGGCTCGATGTGAGTGATCGGCGTGACGGTACCGTCATAACAGGCGGGCTGCTCGGTTCATTGCATTATGAACATGACAGCGAGGGCTACCATGTTTTTTATAGCTCCGAGTTTTTAGGCGGCGATGATTATATCGCTGTTCCCGATTCGGTAGACCTTCCGCCCTTTGTGAGTATTTGGGACGAGGTCACGATTATTTCCACCGAAAAGAACATATCGGGCGCTGTGGGCGTTGTCACCGTTGACGGTCATTCCTGTGACCTGATGCCCGAGAATACCAAGATAAGGGGCAGCTATCTAACACTTGATCTATTTATTATGTTCATAAGCGCTTTAGGCTTTGCTATCTACGAGGTCATCAGGGCGATAGTAACATTTGTAAGGGGCAGACATAAATGAATATGAACACCATTCTTGCCGTCTTTTTCCTGTTTTTGCCCATAGCCATTGCTGTGTATAATATCAGGACTAATGAGGGCAGTACAAAAAAACGGATAATTATAGCTACCTCCGTGCTCGGCGGGCTGTTTTTGATATCGCTGTTTTTGGGCGTTGCCGAGGATATGCGCCTTGAAAGCTACGAGGGCGACTATATCACAGAAGCTAACAACGGCGTGCTCAGTTCCTGCTTTTACGAGGGCGATGAGGGCGGCTGCCGTATAATCAAAAAGACCTTTCCCGTGGGCGGCGATGACTACTACGCCGTTCCCGACAGCGTTGACAAGCCCGCACTTTCCTTTATGTGGAGCCGCTGCACCCTGCTCATCCCCAAGGACGAGGAGAGCGCCGAGCCTCAGTATAAAGACTTTGACGAGCATAAAGACTGCCAGCTGCTGAGCGAAAACGCCGTTATCTTAGGCGATTACAGCACACTGATACTGTATTCAATGGTGTGGCTTTTCGTAGCATTCGGCGGCTACCAGTTCGTCCGCCTTGCAATAACCATGGGCGGCGGTATGAAAAAGCAGATAAAGAAAGCTGATGCGGGGAAAAAGAAATGACCGAAACACCATTATAAATCATGGAATTTTGATAAATTGGGAGTTGTGGGGCAAGTTGTACGCCCGAATGGGCGTGACCGAAGGGGTTCGGGGGCGCTGGTATCAACGAAGTTGATACCGAAAGCCCCCGAGCGTAGCGCCGGGCAAGCGAGAGAGCTTGATTTCAGTGAACAGCGCTCGGGTGCTATCCCCTCCGCCTGCTTCGCAGGCACCTCCCCTAAGGGGAGGTTGGTGCGCCTCGCTTCGCTCGGCTCCTGCC
>JAFYET010000207.1 GCA_017544125.1 Ruminococcus sp.
AAAGTGGGCAGAGGACTTCACGGGTGCCTGCGCTGAAATGGGCGTGGCAACTATGCTGTGGGATAATAACGCCTACATCACAGCTTCTGACAGCAAGTTCAACGAGAAGTTCGGGCTTATACACCGCAAGGAGCTGACAGTTGACGACCAGACTTACCTCAACGGTCTGTTAAAGGCTCAGAAGTCGGGCTATACACATACCTTTGACAACGGCAAGACTACCAAGCAGGCTACTCTTACAGCAGACGGCACTATGACCTACACCTGCGTGGTATGCGGTCAGACAAAGACTGCCTCTATCGCAAAGCTCAAGGATATATCAAAGCTCACAGTTACCCTTTCAAAGAACGTGATGACCTATACGGGCAATCCCCTGAAGCCTACTGTTACCGTTAAGGACGGCACAACAAAGCTCTCGGTGAATAACGATTACACCGTAAGCTACACAAACAACATCAAGGTCGGCAAGGCAACTGTTACCGTTAAGGGCAAGGGCGCATACGGCGGTCAGAAGAGCGTGAACTTCACCATTTCCGGCATAAGCATCAAAAATGCCGAGATAACAGGCATCAAGAATAAATACTACACAGGCAAGGCTATCAAGCAGACTATCGTAGTAAAGGCAAACGGCAAGACCCTTAAAGAAGGCACAGACTACACCGTATCTTACAAGAACAACAAGGCTATAGGCAAGGCTACCGTGACCATAAAAGGCAAAGGCAGCTATGTCGGCACTGTTACAAAGGCATTCAAGATATGCCCGAAGAAGACCAAGATAAAATCTGCAAGCAGCCCCGTCAAGGGTAAGCTCAAGGTGACATACACCAAGCAGACAAAAATCACGGGCTATCAGGTGACCTACGCTAAGAACAGCGCATTCACAAAGGGCAAGGTCAGCAAGAACACCAAAAAGCTCACATTGAATTTCAAGGGTCTTAAGAAAGGCACCTATTATGTAAAGGTACGCACATACAAGACCGTAGGCGGCGTTAAGTATTACAGCGGCTATACAGCTGTTAAGAAAGTTAAGATCAAGTAAACCAAATGATAAAGGCAGAGGAAGCTAAATTCCTCTGCCTTTTTTGTGCTGTTTGGTTTTGAGATTGAGATATGCGGCGCAGCCGCCACCTTAATTGATGCACGCATTATCCGCTTTACGGAAAACGCTATGCATTATGAATTATGCATTATTCAGAGTCCCTTGGCGCTCTTTACACTTATGCCGTTGTCGCCGAGCTTTATGGCGTGGTCAAGACCTACGAACTTTCCGTTCTCCTGCCAGAGAACTTCCTTTACGAACTTGTACTTCTCATCGTCCCAGGTGGTGAAGTCATCAAGCACAAGACCGCCCGTGTCGCCTGAGTTTGCGTTGAAGCACCAGAAGGTGTGGTTTAAGTGATTGTCCTTTATGAGCTTTCTCATGTAGGTCATCCAGGTGAGGTTGGGCTCCTTCATAAAGCCGCCCCATTCGCCTATGAGCAGGGGAGCTGTCTTGTTTTCAAAGATGTAGAACCAGTTGTCCTTCCAGCAGTCTTTCATAAGGCTGTCAAAGTCATAATCCCCCTCAAACCAGGGCTGCTCGTAAACGGTAGGACCGTAGTCGTGGGGTGAGTATACCAGCTTGTCCTGATACTTGCCAAGGTCAACGGGGTAATCCTTGACACCACGCAGATTGCCGCCCCACCAGTTGAACCAGTAGTCCTTCTCATCGGTGGATTTGTAGTCACCGTTTTTCTTTATATCCTTGGGGTATATCTCGGTGCCCTCTACCATTATAAGAACGTTCGGGTTTTTTGCAAGCACCTTTGCGGCTGCCACCTCGGCGGTGTTCTTCCAGTTGTTCTTGTCCTTCGAGTCGTTCCATATAGCGGCGCTGTCGCCCTCGTTGGGCTTGCCGTGGGGCTCGTTTTTAAGGTCAAAGGCGATTATCGTGTCATTTTTCTTGTATCTGTCAGCCATCCATTCAAGGGCAGCGTAGTATTCCTTTTCGCTCACCCTGTCGGTATACCAGAGGTTTGCATTGTGCCCCGAGGCATCGGTGTTGGCGGAGTGAATGTCTATCATGACCTTTAAGCCGTTATCCTCAGCGAGCTTTAAGAAATACTCAAATATCTCTAAGCTGTTCATTGAGTTGAGCTCTTCATTGTAGGCGTTGTTGTAGTTTGCTTGGGGGTATTCGCCCGCTGCCCACTGATTTATAAGCTCAGCCGAGATGGGAACACGTATGAGGTTGAAGCCGTGGTCGGCTATTGCCTTTACCGTGGGGGTGAGCTGGCTGTTCCACAGCCCGTCGAAGGTGTTGGTGCCTGTGTTGTAGCCAAACCAGTTAACGCCCGTGAGCCATACCTGCTTGCCGTCCTTGTCAAGTATCTTGTTGCCGTCGGTGTGCAGCCAGTCATCGCCCTGAACGGCGTTCTTGTTCCTTGTGAGCAGCTCCTTGGTGCTCTTGCCTGCGGCGCTGTTGTTTCCGCCGTTATTATTTCCGCCGTTGTTGTTATTATTGTTGTTGTCGCTGTTTTGCTGGTTCTGCTGGTTCTGGTCAACCTTGCCTGCGGTCACGGTGCATTCTTTGCCGTTTAGCTTGGCGCTCTTTATCTTTAAGGTGGATGATGTGCCTATGTTGCAGCCCACCACCTGCGCACCGCCAGCGGGTATCTCGCCGTTGTAGTCGGCATCGGTTATGGTCAGCTTGTCGCCGCTGGCAGTCCATGTGCCGTTCCAGCCGTCAACGCTCTTTAAGCCGTCGATCTCAAGCTCCAGCTTCCACCCGCTCACGGGGGAGGAGGTGTTGTTTGCAATGCTTAACTCCATGCTGGTCATCTGCACGCCGCTGTTGTCCCAGCCGCCGTTTGTGCTGTATGTTATGTTGTAGCCGTCGCTCTTTTTGCTATCAGCCTTTGACGAGCTGTCATCGTTTGAAGAGCTGTCAGCATCAGATGAGCTGTCGCCCTGCGATGAGCTGTCAGCCTGTGACGAGTCGTCAGATGATGTGTCATCACCGCCCACGGGCAGACCGCCTGCGCCCTCCTGCGAGCCGTCATCTTTGCTGCCCTCGCTCGATGACACCGAAACAGACGAGCTTTCGCCCGTCGATGAGCTGTCATCGTTCTTTTTGCTGTGCATAAGCACTATGGCAGCCACCACAGCCACCACCAGCACATCAAACGCTATAAACGCCGTCAGCAGGCGCTTTTTCTTTGTCTTGTCCATTCCCTCGGGGGCGGTTTCGCCGCTTTCCTGCTCGGGGGTGCTTTCCTCCCCCTCGGGTGCAGCCTCTGCCTCGGGGGTTGCTTGCGTTGCCTCCTCGGGGGTGGGCTCTGTCACCTCTTCGGGGGTTATCTTGTTCTCGTCGCTCATAATAATATCCTCCGGTAGTTATAATAAGTTCGACCCTTTGAGCTGCCTGAAGCTCTCATACTTCTTTTCATAAAGCTCTATGGTCTTGTCAAATTCCTCTAAATACTCGCCTTTTAAAAGCCTTGTGACATCGCACGGCTCGGGGGCTTGCAGCGGCTTTTTGCCATTTTTGGCGCTGCTCTCTATCAGCCTGTATGCGCCGTTTTTGCCCTTTAGCCCGCTGCACTTGCCGCTTTTAAGCGCTTCGAGCAGCTGCGTGACCCCCGTGGGGTTCTCATACCCGTCGGCGATGATGTCAAGGTCATAATAGCGCCTTCTGAGCTCGCTTAACTGCCTGCGCTGCTCACTGAGCTTTTCTTCATAAAGCATGGCATAGGCTGTTTCAAAGCCCGTCTGTACATACAGCTTTTTATAGCGGCGGTGACCTATGGCTTCTTTGATAATGCTCCAGATCAGCATAATAAGAAAGAACCCCGCCATGATAACGGCAGCAGCGAGCAGTATTCCCCTGAGCGTCGGCAGCTGCCCGTATATCACCGTGCTGCCTACTGCCGTCAGACCTACAAAGAGTATGTAATACCCCACGCACAGCCAGAATGAATTCATCTCACCGTCGCCGGAAAAGAGATCCATAAACTCGTGCAGGGCGTATTCTATGTGAAACTGCGGCTTTAACAGCGCCTTGCCGTCATTTGTGAGGTAGACCATGACCGAATCGGTCTTGGCATGAGCCTTTTCAAGCGCCTCTGCCGCAGAGAGGTAATCTATAAGATTTTTCGTTCTTACATCCATAGCCTGCACCTCTTTGCTTATTATAGCATATTTGAAATATTTTAGCAAGTGATTTGACAAATAATTATCCGTTAAGCGTCAGGCGGCTGAAAAAGTGCGGCTTTCTGCAAAATGGTAACGTTTACAGTTGTTTTGCACAATAGCATATGTTAAAATTCTGATAGATTTGACTATATATTTTTTCGGCTCGGTATGGTATTATTGTAATTAACTAAGATGCTATTATATTTGACTTACAAGTTAGGAAGGTGAAAAATGATAAAAGAGATTGGCAGAGAAGATATCTCGCAATGTGTTAGTATAATAAAAGAAAGCTTTATGACTGTTGCCGATGAATTTGGCTTTACTGCCCGGAATGCGCCGAGGTTTACGGCTTTTGCGATGTCAGATGAAAGGCTTTATTATCAACTGGATAATGAACACAGGTTAATGGTCGCATATTATCTTGATGACGGGGCAATAGTAGGGTATTATTCGTTGCTGTTGCAGGAAGATAAACAATGTGAGCTGAATAATCTGAGCGTTCTTCCGAAATACAGACATGACGGGATCGGCGCAGCTTTACTGAATGACGCTTTTATTCGGGCGAGAAATACTGGCTGTGTTAAGATGAATATAGGAATCGTGGAAGAAAACGCAATACTGCGTAAATGGTATGAAGATAACGGCTTTTCTCATGTCGGAACAAGAAAATTTGACTTTTTCCCATTCACCTGCGGATATATGGAAAAGAAACTATAATAACGAAAGGACTGACTTACAATGTATACCCCCAACGAGCACAGATACGACAAAATGACCTACAACCACATAGGAAAGAGCGGGCTGAGAGTCTCCGCCATATCATTAGGGCTATGGCAGAATTTCGGCTTCGGTTCGTCATTCACCAACGCCGAGGAGATGTGCCATACCGCTTTGACCTGGGTATAACCCACTTTGACCTTGCAAACAACTACGGCCACCCCTATAACGGCTCGGCTGAGGAGAATTTCGGCAAGATTCTTGACAGGGGAATGAGAGCCTACCGTGACGAGCTTTGCATATCCACCAAGGCGGGCTATGATATGTGGCCGGGGGTCTACGGCGACAAGAACGGCTGTCGCAAGTATCTCATATCATCGCTTGACCAGAGCTTAAAGCGCATGAAGCTCGATTACGTCGATATATTCTATCACCACGTTTTTGACCCGAACACTCCCCTTGAAGAGACTGCTTTAGCCCTTGACCATATAGTTAAGCAGGGCAAGGCGCTGTATGTGGGTATATCAAACTACAACAAGGCACAGACGCAGGAGATAATGGGCATATTTGGAGAGCTGAGGACACCTTTTATCGTAAACCAGCCCTCCTTCTCGATGCTCAACCGCTGGGTCGAGCGTGACGGGCTCGATGAGTTCTGTGCTGACAACGGCATAGGGCTTGCGGTGTTCTCGCCGCTTTATCAGGGGCTGCTCACCGACAGGTATTTAAACGGTGTGCCTGAGGATTCACGCATAGGCAGGGGAGCTACATGGATAGCTAATGAGCTTGATGACAAGATGCTGACAAAGCTAAGAGCCTTAAACGACCTTGCACAGAGCCGTGGGCAGAAGCTCTCGCAGATGGCTGTGGCGTGGCTTTTGAACAACAAGGCAGTAGCCACCGTGCTTGTGGGTGCGAGCAGACCGCAGCAGATAATAGACAACGTGGGTGCGATAGAGAACCTTACATTCACAAAACAAGAGCTTGATGAGTGCGAGCGTATTCTCGCAATGTAAAGGAGCGGCATTATGAAAAGCAAAAGGATATTAACGCTTGTAATGGCGCTGTCTTTAGCGCTTTGTGCCTGTGCTAACAATAGCAGCAGCAGCTCGTCGCAGGCAGACAGCGGCACTCAGCAAAGCTCATCGGCTGAGGATAATAAATTCCAGCCTGAGAAGGTAGATATGCTCGATGTAAAGCAAAAGCAGGTGATAAATCCCGAGCCTGCCACCTTTGAGAGCCTTAAAGCCGACAAGGAGGGCGCAAGGGCTTTTGAAGAGGAAAAGGCTAAAAAGCACACCATACCCTCTATACACATAATCACCGACCCGAATGACGAGGTGGTGTCGATATATGATTACACCTCCTGCGTGGTGGATACTTTCAACTGCGATGACAGTGTAAAGCTCGACGGGGTGTCGGCAGGCATCAAGGTCAGGGGCAATTCAAGCGCATTCTACGGCGATGTGTCACAGATAAGAAATAATCAGGTGCCCTACCGCATAAAGTTTGATGAAAAGACCAATATGCTCGGGCTTCACGGCGGCAATGAAGCCAAAAGCTGGGTGCTCCTGAAGGCTGACTGGGATCTTATCAGAAACGACATAGCCTTCCGCTTCGGCAGGGCGCTGATAGGGGAGCATACCTTTGCTACCGATTCGCAGCTTGTGTATGTTTACCTCAATAATGAATTCAAGGGCATATACACCCTCTGCGAGCAGTGCCAGGTGGGCAAGAACCGTGTCAACGTAACCCAGCCCGACGAGGGCTACACAGGCAACGACATAGGCTATTACTTAGAGCTTGACAACTACGCCACCAGCGAGGAGGACAACATCTACATAACCCTTGACTACGGCGAATATGAGGTAACTGACATTCAGGGCGAAACAAGGAAGTTCGTGCCTGCCGAGTATTCGGTCAAGAATGATGTTTACACCAAGCAGCAGGTGGAGTTTATAGAAAAATACCTGCGTGGCGTGTTCGAGATAGTTTACCGTGCCTGCGAAAAGGGCGAATACTATACCTTTGATGATAACTTTGAGCTTGTCAAGGCAGATTACGACAACGCAAAGGACACCATAGAAGCTGTTATGGACATAGAGAGCGTTGTGGATATGTACCTGCTCTATGAGATAGTGCATGACTATGACTGCGGCGAGGGCAGCTTCTTTATGTGCGTTGATTTTTCAAAGGGCAGCGCCGTGCAGAAGCTGACATTCACATCTCCCTGGGATTTCAACTGGGCGTATAACGACAGCACCTCACGCTACTGGGCAGGGGCTTTCTGCCAGAAGAGCTTTGTCAGGAGCAAGGGCGACAGGACTAACCCCTGGTTCGTGCTGCTTATAAAGCAGGATTGGTTCAAGCAGCTTGCATCTGAGAAATGGACAGCCATGCAGAACGCCGGCGAGATAGAGCGCTGCATCACCGAGGAAAAGGAATACCTCGAAAAATACAAGGATGATCTCAACCGTGACGGCGGCGTTGACTGCGCCTATGACCTCTTCAAATGGATAGAGGCAAGGATAAAGTGGATGGATAAGCAATTCAAGAATGCATAATGCATAATTCATAATGCATAATTAAGGTGTGCGGCTGCGCCGCAGGGATAATAAATAATCAGATAGCCCCCGAGGATTTTCGTTCTTTGGGGGCTTTTGCGTCATACGGGTATGCGGTTCAGAAATCAAGGCTGAATGATCAAATCATCGGCGCTTTGCGCCGATACCTCAATTATGCATTATGAATTATGCATTATGCATTATAAATTATCCATATTTTTGTATATTTACCGTTGACAATTTAAAAGTTTTGTAGTATAATACTATCGGGTATCTTTATTCTGAACGGCGGTGAGGTAATGGTAGAAAAGA
>JAFYET010000208.1 GCA_017544125.1 Ruminococcus sp.
ATGATGCCGCCGACTGCCCCGGGCTGTTTGACGACTTGACCCTGTTTGATGCCCACTCTTCCGAGAGGGTGACATCTGCGCCGACAGCGTAGTTTATCTGATCGGTCGCCGAGCGGTTGAGGGCTCGTGCGGTGTTTGCAAAGAAAAGCCCGAGCGACACCGTAAGCACCAGGAAGAGGATCAGAAACTTCTCCCTGCCGGTGGAGGAGCGGCCTATGTTATTTAATGAAACGTGTATCGACGGCGGCCAGAAGCGCTTGCCCGCAAAGGCTATAAGCCTTATCATAAAGGGGTAGAGCCTGATTATAAGCAGCCCGCAGCCGAGTATAAAGCCCGTAGATGCCACAAACAGCATGGGGTTTACTGTGGCTGTGGTGTCGGTAACGCCCTCGCTTAAAAGCTGTGCCTGCTCTTTTTTATAGTAGTAGAGCCAGCCTACCGAGCCGCCTAAGAGTATAAAGTCAAGCCCCGTTTTCTCCCACAGCGAGAGCTTTCTCTTTTTAGCCTTTGACTGCTTGTGACCGACTATCGTCTCCTTGGTAGCAGGGAAGATAGGCAGCATGGTAGTTGCAAAGAACACAGCCGAGGCTATGAACGAATAGATGAATGCTTCAAGCGACAGCCTTGCGGGGATAGATGAGCGGTTAACAAACTCTAAAAAGCCGTTTGATGCGCCGAGTATGCGGCAAAGCAGCAGCCCTGCAAAGGGTGCGAGCAGTGCCGAGCACACGCCTATCACTACCGACTCAAGGGCATACATCAGCACGACCTGCCCCCTTGATGCGCCACGGGATTTGAAAACGGCTATCTCGTTTTTCTCCTGCTCGACGTTTAGCTGCGCCACCATGAACAGGTAGAAAAGTATCATAAGCATTATAGGTATCTGCAAAAGCCACAGCACCAGCCGCAGCTGTGATGCACGCCCGGCATAGTCCTCGATTATCTCCTTAGCGGGCATCGAGAAGGTTATCTTTGCCTTTTTATATGCCTGCGTCTGCTCGTCTATCTTTTCTATAAAGCTGTCAAGCCTTGTCATATCCAGCCTGTTGTAGTCGATAGCGTAGTTGTTGACATACTGGGATATATGCAGCGCCCCTGTATCGAGCATCTCGCCCATATAGGTATCATAATCGGCGAGCACGCAGCTCACATAGCCGTCGAGCCCCTCAGCCCAGTAGGCTTCGCAGCCCTCTTTAGGCTCAAAAACGCCTACGACCTCTATCCTGATGCTGCCTTTTGACGGGTCAAATATATTTGCAAGATCATAGCTTTGCCCTATGGCGATGCCCGTTACCTTCATGGCACGCTCTGTGGCTATGACCTCGTAAGCGCCGCTGCTGTTCTTGCCCGATGTATACATACGCCCCTGAGTGATGTCGATATTATCTTCTATCCCGCTCATAGCGCCCATGTGCATTTTTATTGTATCAGCGCCCGCCTCTGTGGCGAAGTTTGCAGCATAGAGGTAATCATCACTCACAAAGCGCTTGTTTGTCGCCTCAACGCCAAGCTGGTCAAAGCTCTCGTCCACCGCCTTTTCGGTAACGTCTATGAGCTTTCGCTGCCCCTCGGCATTAAGGCTCATATTCATGGGGTATTTGGTATTATACATACCCGGGTAGATATTGTATGTCTGCTGAAAGACTTCTAAGTCCTTAACGAGCATACGCTGCAGCGAGGCGTTCATATATATAGGTATGGTCGCCATCATAGCGCACGCCATAACGCAGCCTATCAGCAGGCAGAACACCATCCATTTGGTGTTGCGCATTTTACGCAGTAAAAGTGTAAACATAGATGTATTTCTTCCTTATCTGATTATGACTTCATCATTCTCGTTAAGACCCGAGACTATCTCAGCCTGTGAGCCTGTCTGCAAGCCCACCTCGACAGTCACAGCGACCTTTTCGCCGTCCTTGAGCACATAGACCACCTGCTCGCCGTCAACCTTCTTGATAAGGTTATTTGATATGACGATAGCGTCCTCTGCCTTATCGAGCAGCAGTGTAACATCTGCAAGCTGCCCCACAGCCGATGCGGGGGATTTCTTGCCGGTAAAGCGCACATACACCCCGTCTGCCTCATAGGGTATATTATCCTCTATCTTATCCTTTGATTTTTTCTGCTCGTCACGGTACTTGGTAAGCTCTGAGGGTATCATGAACACCTTGCCCTCATACTCCTCCTCGCCCACACGGATAGTCACCGCCTGATCGAGCTTGAAATACTTGGTATCGCCGCTCTTGGGCTTTATCTCGATATAGAGTGCTTTTGTGTCGAGTATGGTGCATACGGTCGTGCCCGTATCTATACTGTCGCCCGCACGCAGCGGGGTAAGGTAGGTGATAGTGCCGTCAGCCTCGGCTTTGAGGGTAGCGCCCTCTTTAAGGGCATAGAGCTTGTCGAGCTTTTTCTGTATAAGCTCTTCCTCAACGCCCGAGCGGTCGATCTCAGCCTGGGTGCCTTTTCTCTGCACTATGACCTGAGTATCGAGCTTTGCACGCTTAAGGTAAAGCTCCTGCTCGGCAATATCATAATCGATATCGGTAGTATCGAGCGAGCATATGGGGTCGCCCTTTTTAACGGCATCGCCCGTGTTGACGTAGAATTTCTTTATCACGCCGCTGTTATCGGCATATGACTGGGAATACTGGTTCTCGCTTGACACAGTTCCCGAGCAGACGACCTTCTTTTCAAGGGTCTTTTTCACAGCAGTTACGGTGGTATACTTGACCTCTGAGGTCTTTACCGAGGGGGCTGCAAGCACCTCCTCCTCATCGGGCAGGAAATAGCAGCCCGAAAAGCTGACACAAAGCATCGCCGCCGCAAAAGCCGCCGCCGCTTTCTTTAATGTAAAAAGTTTCATATTTTTATAACCTCATCATTGTGTTTATGGGTGTCCATACTTATACAGTATATATTATAACATATTTGCGCTGTCTTTTCTATATCAAATGCTACAAAAATAAGGCGAGATTTTTTACATATCGGCTAATTGGGGCTGGTGACGGTGGGGAAGAAACAAAAAACAAGAAGGTTTTAGGGTCAAGCCCTTTTCCTCAAAAAGGGCTTGCGGGGACGGGGGCAGAGCCCCAGCGAGGTTGGAATCAAATGAGGAATCTCATTTGATTCCGAGCAGAGCTCCAACGCCGTAGGCGCAAGGGCGGCGAACAAGTAATAAAAGC
>JAFYET010000209.1 GCA_017544125.1 Ruminococcus sp.
ACCGTGCCCGAAGGCAAGACCGGTGAAGCGATCGAAGGCATCTTCGACGCGATCAGCTTCACCATGGCAGGCACCTATACCTTCCAGATCCAGGAGACCAAGGAAGATCTGGCCGGCATCACCTACGACGAAACGGTCTGGACGCTGACCGTCGAAGTCGAGGACAAGGACGGGACCCTCGAGATCGTCAAGACGCTTTACGAGGCCGAAGAGAAGGACGCCAGCGAAGAGCTTGCAGCCTTTGAGGAGTTTGTAAAGGAAAAACTCATCGAAGTTGCCGATAAGCTCTGTGACGGCAGGATCGAGGCAGACCCGCTCTATACCGTCAAAAACCCGCATAAGGACAGAGGCACGCCCTGCAGCTGGTGTGATTATAAGGGCGTTTGCCGCAATGCCTTTGCCAAGCACCACCGCCTTGTTGATAAGGAACAGGATAAGCAGGCTATGATAGCAAAACTGACAAAGATAAGAAAGGGGGAGAGCTGATGCCCGCCAATTGGACAGATGAACAGATACAGGCAATAAACGCCCGCTGCAAGGGCATAGCCGTCCCCGCAGCGGCAGGCAGCGGCAAGACTACGGTGCTTGTTGAGCGTGTTATAAATATTCTTGCCGACCCTGCAAATAATATAACCCCCGACAGGCTTTTGGCAGTTACTTTCACCACAGATGCCGCAGCCAATATGAAGCGCAAGCTCTCTGCCGAGTTTGAAAAGAGAATAGCGGCTCACCCCGATGATACATGGCTGCAAAAGCAGCAGTCTATGCTTGCGGCCGCTAAGATAAAGACGATTAACGCATTCTGCCTTGATTTTGTCAAGGAGAATTTCAACCTGCTCGATATCCGTGATGATGTCAGCATTATCGAGCCTGATGATGAGGGCATACTTCTTGATCGCTCGATAGAAGAAGCACTTGAAGAGGCTTATCAGAGCAAGCCTGATATGATGAAGAGCCTTAACGATTCGCTCTGCCAGGAAACAGATGAGCAGCTTGTATCGCATATCAAGCGTATGTGCTATGTACTCGGCTCTGTTCCTTTCCCCGAGAGCTTTGCCAAGGTGCAGGAGCGGCTTTTTACAACAGATGAGGGCTTTTCACATTATACCGATATGCTCTTTGAATATGCACAGAGCAAGCTGTCAAGAGCCCGTGCGGCAGTTGTTTCAAATAATGCTGTGAGCAAGACGTTCTCTTTCATCCCGAAGCTCGTTGATTGTATTGACGATGATACAGTCTATGTTTCAAAGTTCTGTCAGGCTGTTGACGGTAAAGACCTTTCCCTTTTGCATGAGCTTTGCAGCAAGCATACCTGGGCTAAGCTCTATAATGCCACAGCCAAGACGATAGATAAGACCTTTGATGTTAACGAGAGCCAGATATACCATAAGGCGTACGAGCATTTCAAAACAGAGCGTGACGCATATAAAAAGCTGATAGATAAGCTTGCATCAATGCTTGATATTGATGTAGACTTACAGAAGCAGCGCCTTGCTTTTGCAGGCTCGCTCTACTCGGGGCTTTGTGAGCTGACGCTGAGAACAAGAGAGCTTCTGCGTGAAAAAAAGCTCGAGCGCAACGCCGTGTCATTTGCCGATGTTGAGGATATGACAGTAAGGCTGCTCCTTGAAAAGACAGATGATGGCTTTAAGCGCACCCCGCTTTGTGAGGATATAGTTTCGTCTAAGCTATATAAAATGATACTCATAGACGAGTTTCAGGACGTGAATGACTTTCAGGAACTGATATTCAAAGCTATTTCGGATACCGATGACCTTGATATCATAGGTACCAATGTTTTCATCGTGGGCGATGTCAAGCAGGCTATATACGGCTTCCGCCAGGCAAACCCAAGGCTGTTTATAAATGCTGTTGCCGCCGCATCTGACCCTGCAAATGAATCTAAGCTCGAAAATATACGCCTGCGCACCAACTTCCGCAGCAGGCAGAATGTCATTGATTTTGTAAACGACCTTTTCGGCGCTCTTATGTCCTCCGATGTGGGCGATGTTGATTATGACAGCGACGAGATGCTCTATCTCGGTGCTAAATACCCGATAGCCGATATTCCTACCGATATACGCTTTTTTACCTACGGCTCATCAGATGATGATGACGAGGGCGATGATGATAGCGGCGGTACCCCAAAAAGCACATACAGCGAGCTTGTGCCAGAGCATATAGCTGCTGCAAACTATATTCGTGATATGATCGACAGGGGAGAGCAGGTGTATGATAATGACAAGGAAGCTCTGCGCCCCTGCCGCCCCTCTGATTTCTGTATTCTTGTAAGAACCAATAAGGTGCAGTCAAGGATAGCGAATGCACTTAAAACCGTCGGTCTTGACTCTTACTATGAGACCGCCGAGGGCTATATGCGTGCCCGTGAGATACTTGTTATAATAAACCTTCTTCGTGTGATAGATTCGCCATTTAACGATGTGGCTATGCTTTCTGTAATGCTATCGCAGGTCATGGGATTTACTGCCGATGAAGTAACAACAGTAAGGCTTCTTTGTGAGAATGACGAGAGCGGTGTGCGCAAAAAGCTTTATCAGATAATGAATGCTATCTCCAAGGAAGAGGACGACACCCACGAGCGTGAGACGGGTAAGATCAAGGTCGATGACCCCGTGCTTGAAGAAAAGTGCAAAAAGGCTGTATCCCTTATAAAGTCTCTTCGCTACTACGCTGCAAGTATGCCCCTCGAGGCACTTATAAGCAAGATATATGAGCAGACCGACCTGTATTCCTCTGCGGCAGCATTTGAGAATTCCTCACAGATGCGTGCCAATCTTCGTATGCTCATCGAGTATGCCGCAGCCTATGACAGCTCGGGCAGCAGCGGCGGTCTTACCGGCTTTCTGCGCTACTATGAGAAGATAGCCGCAGCCGGCAGAGATTTCAAGCAAGCAGCCCTCAGCGCCTCGGGCGAGGGTGTTATCATACAGACAATGCACGGTTCAAAGGGTCTTGAATACCCCTTTGTGGTGCTTTGCGATATGGAGTATAAGTTCAAGGGTACTCGTGACCTGCCTGGCCTTCTTATCGACAGGGATATAGGTGCAGCGCTTCGCTACCATAATGTGTATGACCTCTCAAACGGCTCTAACCTCTCATATGATGCAATGTCGCTCATGCTCTGCAAAAAAGAGCTCAGTGAGGAGATGCGCTTGCTCTATGTAGCGCTCACCCGAGCCCGTGAGCGCATCTGTATTATGCTGCCTGTCAAGGTGGGCAAGAAGAGAAGCGATTTTAACACATTCAGCAAGCTGCTAAGTGCTGCCGAGACATTCGGCGGCGTTGACACCGGTCTTGTGACTTCCTGCGGCAGCTATGCCGAGTGGATAGTCGCCGCACTCTCCACGCATAAAGATTTTGCACCCTTTATACACTTTATTGAGGATAATACAGAAGATGAGTTTTCTATACCGCCCGTCTACTGCTTATCAAAGCTCGATGTGCGCCCCGCTGATACCGAGGTGAGAGAAAACGGTCTTCCCGATTATGTTCCAAGACCTGCCGACACTGTGCTTACCGAAAAGCTCGTAAACGGCTTTGCGCAGAAGTACATTGATGAAAGCAGCAACGTTATATCCAAGCTATCCGTTACCGAGATAGTAAGAGATGAGCAGGAAAAGCTCTACGGCGATAAAGACCCGCAGTTCTACCCACGCCTGCCACGCCTTGATGATGAGATAGGCAGGCTCACCCATGCAGAACGTGGCACCTATACCCACCTGTTTATGGAGCTTGCAGATTATAATAGGGCAGAGCAAAGCGTCAGTGATGAGCTTGCTCGCCTGACAGCGCATGGTATGTTCTCAAAGAAAGAAGCCTCGGGCGTTTATGTCAAAGCCCTTGAGATGTTCTTTGCATCACCATTCTATAAAAGAATGAGCGCTTCATCAAATATCATGCGTGAAAAGCATTTCCTTGCCGAAATATCAGACCTTCACCTCGGTGTTGGCTTTGAGAAGTATGACGGCACCGATGCCTGCGTTCAGGGTATAGCTGATGCGATTTTCGAGGAGGAGGACGGCTTTGTCATATTTGATTATAAGACCGACCGCTTTGAAAACGAGCAGGCTATGGATAAGTATAAGACCCAGCTGCGTATCTATAAGGCGGCATTTGATCTTATACTTGATAAGCCGGTAAAGAGCTGCTACATCTACTCATTCTGGCTGGGAACAGGCAGAGAAATGATTTTTTGAAAAAAATTCAGAAAAGGTATTGACAAGCGAAAAATAATGTGATATAATATATCGGTAAACAAAAGCAGAACATTGATCCGTTCTCACCTCGAGCGTTTGGCGACAAGGTTTTAGATGATATTGCATGGTATTTATATATACTGCATATTACGGGTACGGGTCTTTGGGTCTGTACCCGTTTTAGTTTTATTTGGAGGTGTTTGAAAATAGCAAAGAAGGAACATCAGATCAACGAAGAGATAACCGATAAGGAGCTTCGTGTTATCGACGTTGACGGAGGTCAGCTCGGAATCATATCTGCCAAGGAAGCGCTTGAGCTCGCTTATGAAAAGGATCTCGACTTAGTCAAGATAGCACCCACGGCAACACCGCCTGTGTGCAGGATCATGGATTACGGCAAGTTCATTTTTGAGCAGGGCAAGCGTGAGAAGGAAGCAAAGAAAAATCAGAAGGTCATAGATATAAAGGAAGTTAGAATGTCCTCAACTATCGACACTCATGATTTTGAGACTAAGGTCAATCAGGCTGTCAAGTTCTTGAAGGGCGGGGATAAGTTAAAGGTCTCTGTTCGCTTTAAGAAAAGAACGGTCGCTCACCCCCAGTTCGGTGAGGAGCTTTTGGAAAAATTCAAGGCACAGATATCCGAGTACGGAGCTGTTGACAAGCCTACGAAAATGGAAGGACGGAGTCTTGTGATGTTCGTCGTTCCCAAACCGGGTAAAAACAATTAAGGAGGAAATAAATCATGCCAAAGATCAAGACACATTCCGGTGCAAAGAAGCGTGTTAAGGGTACAGGCACAGGAAAGGTTAAGTTCCAGCACACCAACAAGAGACACAGACTTACCCAGAAGGATCATAAGCGCAAGAGAATATTAAGAGGCGCTGCTTATGCTGATTCTTCCAACATAGCAAACGTTAAGTTACTCATCCCTTACAAGTAAACCGAGGTATAGGGAAACGACCAAAACTA
>JAFYET010000210.1 GCA_017544125.1 Ruminococcus sp.
CATGTGTTTGGCGAGTTTGACGTAGTCCGCGACGTCGGGGATGCCGTCCATCTGGGACATATTGGTGTGCAGATGCAGCTCGACGCGCTTCTCCTCCTCAGGATCATCCCTTAAGGGATGCGGAGGCAATTGATCGATGTAATGCGCGAAAACCTGGCGCATATTGCCGTTGCGCTGATCGTTTTCCAACGAGCCGCGGACCGCGACGAATTGGCCATCTTTCAATTCATTGATCACGTCGCGGGATAAACCGAGTTTCTCCTCGCTGCAGCGGATTTTGATCGCCCCGGTCGGAGAGCCCAAACCGAAGGTGGCGAATAGTCTCCCGCCGCGGACGGTCCGGACGTTGAGGTCGAAGATGTCGCCGCCGATCTCGACGTTGCCCAAGGGCATCTCGAAGAGGCTACTGAGATTCTCGATGTATTGATAATCGCCTTTATGGTAAATCGAATGATTCTTGGAGGCTTCAAACTTCTCGGCCTGGATCGAGGAGAGATATTCCTCTTGGGCCCATTTGAGGGATTGATGGTATTCCTCCAAGGCATCGGCCTCCGCTTTGGAGCGGCGGTCGGATTCATCGTCCTCGGGTTCTTCTTCTCTTGCCACGAACGCAAAGACCGCCCGCATTAGTCTGCCCACCTCTTCATCTTCAAGCATATCAAAGTGGCGCTCCCACTCCTTGTACATTACAAAGCTCTTGCTCTCTGTCATAAATAATCACTCCTATTTCAAATGGGGGATACTCCCCCAAGCCCCCTGAGCCGACCCGCTCGGCGACTGGTAAGGCTTGGAGAAAATGGAAAAACCTGAAGGTCTTTCCATTTTTCCAATAAGCCGCCTCGGGGTCGTCTCTGTATACTATTAGTCCCGAAGAAAAAACTCCTTCTACTAATAGGGCAAAAAGGGGCAAAAGTTGCATATTTCAATGCAACAAATTGAGAATGAAATTTCAAAAAGCAGAAAGTTTGTACGATTGCACAACAAAGTTGTCTGTTATTTGTGCAGAATGAACCACATTTTAAATCCATCGGCGCTTTGCGCCGATACCTCAATTATTCATTATTCACTATTCTTTATTCTTTATTCTTTTAGGGCGAAACCCGCATAAAAAATCCCCCGCCATATCTGACGGGGGAGGATGATCACTATTACTTGAACCATTCCTTAACGGGTCGTCTGCCGTTTAGCTTGTCAACTATTATCGGCAGCTCGGCATCTATCTTGTCGTTGTCGAGCTGGCAGGTGCCTGCGTTGGTATGACCGCCGCCGCCGTAGGTCAGGCAAAGCTCGCCTATGTCGAACTTCGAGCTGCGGTTTACTATCGACTTGCCTATCATAACGGCTGTGTTCTGCTTTCTGAAGCCCCACGCAACGTGTACCGAAAGCTCTACCTCAGGCCACATGGCGTATACCATAAAGCGGTTGCCAGCGTATATGGTGGATTCTTTTCTAAGGTCGATAACAGCTACCTTGTCGTCTATCTTTGTAAGGCGCTTGAGCTGCTCCTTGAAAAGCTCCTGCTGCTCGAAGTAGAGGTCAACTCTCTCCTTGACATCGGGCAGCTTTAATACGTCCTCGATAGAATGGTCAACGCAGAACTTGATAAGCTCCATCATCAGGTCGTAGTTTGATATGCGGAAGTCATGGAAACGCCCGAGACCTGTTCTTGCGTCCATAAGGAAGTTCATAAGCACCCAGCCTGTGGGGTTTAGTATCTCATCAACGGTAAAGTCAGCGCTGTCGCCCTTGTCAACAGCCTCCATTATCTCCTGAGAAACGTTAGTGAACACCATCTCGCCGCCGTAGTAGTCATATACAACACGGGCAGCCGATCTTGCTGTGCCGTCGATGATGTATTTGCCTAAGTAGTCTTCAAGATTGTTTCTTATAAGCTCACTCTCGTGGTGGTCAAAGGCAAGCCCCACCCTCTTGTCAAAGGGGAGGTTTGTGGTTATATCGTTCTCGGTAAGCTCTATCTTGCCGTCCTGAACGTCCTTGGGGTGAACGAACTTTATCTCGTCTATTATGCCTATCTCGTTTAATAGCATGGCGCATACAAGCCCGTCAAAATCGCTTCGTGTAACAAGTCTTTTCATTGTCGTTTTCCTCCGATCGGTTTATGCTCAGATAAGGCTCTCGCCCTCGCCCATGACTGCTATGTCAACAGCCGTGGCATTCTCGAGGTGGAACACCATCATTTTATTCCCTGTCTGTTCGTTATATATGCTCTTTAAGTGAGGCATCATATCAAGCATTGCCCCGGCGTATTTGCCGTCAGTTTCAAAAACGGCAGTGCCTGTGTATCTGAGCCAGTGCCCGTCAGGCTTGGCAGCGGCTATCTCGCACTTGGGGTTTGCCAAAAGCTGCCTGTAGACGTTTTTGAAATCGCCCACACCGAAAAGCACCTTTCCGTCCATTTCCATATGTGCGCCGAGAGGACGCAGCTTCGGCTGATCGCCGTCTACGGTGGCTAAATAGAAGACCCCTGCCTCGCTCAGAAAATCATTTATCCTGCTCATAATATGAATCCTCCGAAAATTAACAAAAATCAATTATCGCAGCATATATCAAGTCTGATATATGCCCACAATATATTATAGCACACATCTTCAAAAATTTCAAGCATTTTTACCATATTTATTTGATGTTTCTTTCATGTAACTGTGTGTAATCTATAAAAGGGCGGATTTTACGCAGGATTTCGGGCTTATGTCAGGTAACAGGTAACAGGTAACAGGTAACAGGTGAGGTGTCGGCTGCGCCGACAATATGCCCATTCGGGCTGTTGGGGAAGTGGTTTTGTTTTATTTTAGCGATTTCGTTAGGGCGAAAGTCCGAATGGACATATCATCGCCCGTAAGGGCGATACCATACCTGTTACCTGTTACCTGTTACCTCATATATAACTTCGCTCTTCCCTCATATATTGCTCCGCTCTTCCCGCTCTTGACAACCTGCCGGTAATGTGCCATAATATCTATAGAGCAAAAAGACTGGGGGTATGGAAATGTCGAAGATGAGAAATGACGATATATCGCTCGGGCGGTTTATAAGCCTGATACTGCGCCACCGCCCCGAGGTCATAGGCATAGCCCTTGATAATGAGGGCTGGGCGGATACGGCAGGACTGCTTGAGGGCATCAGAGCCACCGGCAGAAAGATAGATATGAACACCCTCGAGCGTATAGTGCGTGAGAATAACAAGCAGCGTTACAGCTTCAACGCTGACAAGACAAAGATACGTGCAAACCAGGGGCACAGCATACCCGTTGATGTAAAGATGAAGCAGCTCGCCCCGCCTGACCGCCTCTACCACGGCACGAGCGAGGACACGCTGCCCCTTATCAGGCAAAGCGGCATAATAAAGAAGATGAAGCGCCTATACGTCCACCTGTCAAAGGATATTGAAACGGCGGTGACGGTGGGCAGCAGGCACGGCAAGCCTGTGGTGCTGGTGATAGATACGGCGGCTATGGCGGCTGACGGGTTTGCATTTATGCTGTCGGACAACGGCGTGTGGCAGTCAGAGGATATACCCTTTAAATATGTGCTTGACATCATCACCGACCCGGAGAGCTTAAAATGAAGAAAAAGCTGATAATAGCCATATGTGCGGCGGTGTTTGTGATAAGCGGGGCTGTGAGTATATATATGTATACAAGACCCGCCGGCAGGGTGGTCGAGATAATAAGCGGCGGCAAGACGCTATATGAGCTTGACTTATCAAAAGAGCCCGACCGTGAGATCATAGTAGAATATGGCGGCAGAAAGAACGTCATTAAAATAGAGGGCGGGGATATATATGTTGCGGAAGCTGAGTGCCCCGACCACACCTGCATGAAAACGGGGCGGCTCTCGCAAAGCGGCGTGCCGATAGTCTGCCTGCCCAACAAGCTGATAATAAGATACAAAGGGGGCGGCGACATTGACGCAGCAGCGTAAGACCCGCCGCCTTGCCGAGCTGTCGGTGCTGACAGCGCTCTCGCTTATAATGTTTATAATAGAGATGCAGCTGCCGCCCCCCGTTCCTGTGCCGGGGGTCAAGCTGGGGCTTGCAAACATAATCACCGTGTATGCGGTGTATCACTACAAGCCACATGAGGCGGCACTTGTGTTTTTTGCAAGGGTGCTGCTGGGGGCGCTGTTTGCAGGGAACGTTCAGGCGCTGATATTCAGCGTAAGCGGCGGCGTGCTGTGTTTGCTCGGCATGATACTGCTCTGCCGCATAACGGATAAGGATATGATGATACCCGCAAGCGTGATAGGTGCGGTTCTTCACAACCTCGGGCAGACAGCAGCGGCGGTATATGTTATGAACACCACGGCGGTCATCGCCTATCTGCCGTATCTTCTCTTCTGCGGGTGCATAGCAGGGGCGTTCACGGGAGCGTGCGCTTATTTGGTGGGGAAAAGGGTAGGCTCCAGGTAACAGGCTATGTCAGGTAACAGGTAACAGGCGTGATTTCAGGTAACAG
>JAFYET010000211.1 GCA_017544125.1 Ruminococcus sp.
AACACCATTATCGCTAAGCTCAAGAAGATAAGGAATGTTATCTCGGTAGAGAGAAGCGGCAAATAATTCAATGCATAATGCATAATTCATAATGCATAATTGAGGTATGCGCCCTCTACAACACAAATTGTGCATTAAATACAGGAGGTTATTACTATGCGAGTTTTGAGATTAAAGCCTTTGAGCTTTTGCGATACCAACTGCTATATCGTCGTATCGGACGACAACAATGCTGCGCTTATCGATGCGCCTGATGATGCGGAGTATATTTTAGAGCAGCTTGACGTTTACGGGCTGACGCTTAAAATGATACTGCTGACTCACGGGCATTTTGACCACATAGGTGCGGCGGCAGAGCTTCAGGAGCAGACGGGGTGCGATGTTTACATACACACCGATGACCTTATCATGGTAAAGGACACCGAATCGTCAAAGGGCGGCTTCCCGGGGATAGGGAAGATAAAAAGCGTCGAGAACGTGACCCCCATAACAGAGGACACGGTGATAAAGCTCGATGAGATAGAGTTTGACGTTTTACACACGCCGGGGCACACGCCGGGAAGTGTATGCTACATTGCCGGGAACGTGATGTTCTCGGGCGACACGCTCTTTGCACGCTCTATCGGCAGGACGGATATGCCGGGCGGCGACATGGAGAAAATGCAGCAGAGCCTTGACAAGATAAAAGATTTAGGCGGGGATCTTACAGTATATCCCGGGCACATGAATATCACCTCACTTGAAACTGAAAAGAGGGTAAATATCTATTTAAGATAAGCTCTTTTCCGGGGACA
The DNA here is from genome assembly GCA_017544125.1 of Ruminococcus sp. Taxonomy (GTDB): domain Bacteria; phylum Bacillota; class Clostridia; order Oscillospirales; family Ruminococcaceae; genus NK3A76. Next base: position 795 of record JAFYET010000211.1, read on the forward strand.
GGGTTATGGGAAGGCTGCCGCCTTCACTGCATTGGCACTTGTGCACTATATTAAGCGACATTGATTTCAAGACATTCAGCGCTTACGTCTGCAAAAAGCACCGCATCCGCAAGCGCTGAATGAAGAAATCTGAATGTCGCTTACTATAAATGCCGCCGCAGCTTTAGCGGCAGACTTACCCGGCGGAAACGGGCGAAGTGAGCTTCGCCCTCAAAGAATAATGAATAATGAATAGTGAAGAGTGAATAGTGGCGGTATCGCCCCTTACGGGCGATGTATGCCCATACGGGCAGCAATGGCGGCACTTCTTACCTCTTACTTCTTATCACTTTCTACTAATAGGGCAAAAAGGGGCAAAAGTTGCATATTCCGATGCAACAATTGAGAATCAATTTTTGAAAAACGGGAAACTTTGTATAGCTGCACAAAGGGCATATGCAACAAAGATACACATTGACGGAAAAACTGGAATAATCTTAGAAACGGGCACGGAGATTTGCGAAAAGGATTTCGATAGTGCCTGTTTGTTTTGGTGAGAAATATGAAGCTGATTTTTATTGGGAACGATTTTAAATACGAGGCAGAGGGCGTGATGAAGCTCTTTATCCCTGCGCAGCGCTTTGAGATGCATTATGAGGACATCTCGCAGGCGCAGGGCGACTATGCGCTGATTGAGCGGAAGTCAGAGGGCGGCAAGGCGAAGCTGCGTGTAAAATGCTCGCTTAACGGGCGTGAGCAGGAGTTTTGCGAGAGTGTAGGCGAAGACACGCCCGACTATGAAGACGAATGCGAGATGAGTCTTTGCAGGCTGTTATACAAAGCAATGTCAGCGCTCACGGGGAAAGAGCCCGAGTGGGGGATAATCACGGGGATACGCCCTGTAAAGCGGGTAAACCTGCTGCTTTCACAGGGAATGAGCGAGGGTGAGATAAGAGAGCATATGCGCTCACGCTATCTATGCTCTGACAAGAAAACAGAGATAGCGCTGCGCACTGCCCATGCGCAGGAGAAGTTACTGCAAAGCCTTGACAAAAAGAGCTTCGGGCTTTATGTGTCGATACCATTCTGCCCGACGAGGTGCTCTTACTGCTCATTCGTATCCCAGTCGATCGAGGGGTGCGCAAAGATGATACCCGAGTATGTACGGCAGCTTTGCGAGGAGATAGAATACACGGCAAAGCTTTGCAAGAGGACAGGCATTTACCCTGACAGCGTATACTTCGGGGGCGGCACGCCGACGACACTTTCGGCATCGCAGCTGGAGGCTGTTATGGGGCGGATAGAGAAGAGCTTTGACCTTAGCCGCATACGAGAATACACGGTAGAAGCAGGCAGACCCGACACTGTGACGAGAGAAAAGCTGCAAACCATAAAGCGAATGGGTGCGGGCAGGGTGTCGATAAACCCACAGAGCATAAATGACGAGGTGCTCAGAGCCATTGGCAGAAAGCACACGGCGGCGCAGTTTTTTGAGGCGTTTGAGCTGGCAAAGAGCGTGGGGTTTGACGTTATAAACACAGACATAATAGCAGGGCTGCCGGAAGACACGCCCGAGAGCTTTAAAAACACGGTTGACAGGCTGATAGAGCTTGATGCTGACAACATAACCGTACACACGTTATCTATCAAGCGTGCGGCAAGGCTTAACCACGAGGGGACGGACAATGCACTTAAAAGCCCTGCGGCGCAGATGGTAGACTATGCAACAGCGAGGCTTTCAGAGAGCGGTTATGAGCCCTACTACCTATATCGGCAGAAGAACATGAGCGACAATCAGGAGAACATAGGCTGGGCGAAAAAGGGCAAGGAGAGCCTTTACAACATCTACATAATGGAAGAGGTTCAGACGATAATCGCAGTAGGTGCGGGCGGCTCGACCAAGCTGGTAGACCTTGATAATAAGCGGCTGGAGCGGGTGTTCAACTACAAATACCCTGTTGAATACCTGCGGGGCTTTGATGAGATGATAAGGCGAAAGAGCGAGATAGAGGATTTTTATGAAGAAAAATGACACTGTGCGCATTGAGATAACAGGAATGACAAACGAGGGCAACGGCGTTGGCAGGTTTGATGGAATGGCTGTATTTGTGCCTTTAACAGCTGTGGGCGATGTGATAGATTGCAGGATAGTCAAGGTTGCAAAAAGCTACTGCTACGGGATAATTGAGAAGATAATAACGCCTTCCGCTCACAGGTGCGAGGCGGGGTGCGAAAGCTTTACTAAGTGCGGAGGGTGCGCATTCAGGCACTTCAGCTACCAAGAGGAGCTTAGAGTAAAGCTCGGCTTTGTGCGCTCATCATTTGAGAGGATAGGCAAGCTGCCGCTTCTGCCAGATGAGATAATAGGCAGCGAGAGGGTATCACACTACCGCAACAAGGCGCAGTACCCCGTAGCACAGCAGGAGGGGAGAGCAGTATGCGGCTTTTACTCACGGCGAAGCCACAGGGTAGTGCCGCAGCACTCATGCGACCTACAGCCCGAGATATTTGAGCACATCATCGGGCAGATAATGGAATATGTAAACGAGAGAAGCATTCCTGCATACGACGAGGTGACGGGAAAGGGTGTACTTCGGCACATATATCTGCGGCGTGGCGAGAACACGCACGAAATAATGGTATGCTTAGTCGTGACCTCAAAGGCGGCGGCTAAGGCGTTTGAGGGGCTTTACAGCGAGCTTGCAAAAGACTTCCCCGACATAGTGAGCATAGTTTTAAACATAAACTCAAAGAGCACCAATGCGATACTGGGGCGTGAGTTTATCACCGTCTACGGCAAGGGAACGATAGATGACATAATGTGCGGGCGGAGGATAACGCTATCGCCTGCGTCGTTCTATCAGGTAAACACCTTACAGGCGCAGAGGCTTTATCAGCTTGCGGGGGAGTATGCAGGCATAAAAGAGGGCGAGATAGTGCTTGACCTTTACTGCGGCACGGGGACGATAGGCTTATCGCTTTACAAGGAAGGGTGCAGGCTGATTGGGGCTGACATCGTTCCCTCATCAATAGAAAATGCAAAGAAGAACGCTTTACAAAACGGCATAGATGCGGAGTTTATCTGCGCTGATGCTGCAAAGGCGGCGGAGGTTTTCTTTGATCGTGGCGAGCGCCCCGATGTGATAATAGCTGACCCTGCACGCAAGGGCTGCGACAGGGCGACTTTAGAGCTTATGGCGAAAATGGAGCCTGAGCGGATAGTGATGATATCCTGCGACCACTCGACGGCGGCGAGGGACATTGCAATACTCAGGGAGCTTGGGTAC
>JAFYET010000021.1 GCA_017544125.1 Ruminococcus sp.
CTCGGCGGAGGATATTGAGGTGCTGTGCGATACGGTGCATGAAATGGATAAGGGGTGTATTGAGAGGATAAAGTGAAATGAGGATATGGTATGCCGTAGGTTTTGATTTATATGAATCCATAATTTCAACACCCCCTCTGCACGAAGCAGATACGGCTATGCATAAAATAACTAAGGGCTTGCTGCTAAACCGGCAAGCCCTTAAGTGTTATATAAGCATATAAATAGTATCTTTGAAATCGCAGCCGATAGCAAATAACAACACCCCTAATCCCTTTTAAGCACATCTCTCGGCTTAACTGTTTTTACCGTCACAAGGGGTATTATCACAGAAAGTAAAAGGTAAAGCGAAGATATCATAAGCATTGAAATAAACTCCCACCTGCCGAAGGATATGACAGTGTTTATTCTACCCGATATCATCTTTAATGCAAAAAGTGAAAGCCCCGATGAAACAAGAACTATCATGAGCGAGTAAACAAACGATATCGTCACACAGCTTTGCCACCTTGCGCCGCATATATAGAATACACCGTATGTTTTTAAGCTGCCGTCAAGCGAAATGCTCACTACCGATATGGTAGTTATCATTGTAAGTAAGAATATACACAGCGCTATCGGCACAAGAACATAGAGCTGCTCTTTGATGTAGGCAAAGCTGTTTTGTCTTATCTCGCTTATATCTGCCTTATAGCTGCATATATATCCTTCGGAAAGATACTGCACTAAGCTGTCGATCTCCTCACTGCTCATTTTGTCGGTATATATAAAACTCATTCCCGAGATCACATGATAATTCTTTGATCTGTACAGCTCGCTTTTGTCATATTCGCTCTGAGATATGATTATCCCCCACCTGTTTTCCAATTCGGGGTCAAAGGTGTAATACATATCAAAGAAATCTTTTCTTACCGCAATATCAGTTTTGCAAAATCTACTGTGACCTATAACATACTGCTTTGGCGCAAGAACGCCCGTTATTTTCACCTTTGTGCTGTGTCGTTCTCCGTTTGCACCAGTGACCACACCGTCATTGGTGAAGTCTGTAAGCACAAATTCATCACCTACGGAATATCCGTATGGGTTGTCAGGGGTAATAACTGCGTGTATAACATTTTCTTCGTATTCAGGCAGCTCGTTTATCCATTTGCCCACAGCCATTTTGGGTGTATAAGCTGATATCCATTCATCGGAATATATAACGGGGTCAAAATTATATTTTATCGCCTCTTTGCTATCCCCGTCGGCAGATGCACTTTTCAGTTCGGGGTCATACTCTCCGTTCACATATAAAAAATCACCATATGAAAATTCAAACTCGGCATTTGGAAACTGCTCTTTAAGCTCTTTGTCGGAAACGTAGTTTAGATCACATAAAAGCCCTTCCCGTGAAAACTCCGTATGAAACGGAAGATAGTATTCAAGCCTTGAACGTATAAGGCTTACAAGAACAAATATTATAGCCAATACAGAAGCCAGCTGAATGATTATGAGAAAATTCATGAGCTTGTTTCTTTTTAGCTGATGAAAAGCAGATTTGAATATCATATCATACACCTGCCTTTAGTTCTGTTATCTGCCGCCCCGAGATAAATGATGCTATCATTATAAAAAGCACTGTAAAGCTGCTGACAGCATATATCAAAAATATCACCAGATAAAGCAGCGGCGAATATGCATAGGTGATATACTCAAATGTATCGGCAAGAGCCGGCAGTATCGCCTTTGCGTAAAATAGCTCTGTCAGCGCAAACAGCGGCAGCCCGACTATCATACATTCGGTCATATACAGCCTTATCATTCTCAGCTTTGTACAGCCGCAAAGCCTGAATATCGTAAGTGTCTTTATCCTTTTTTGCAGAACAAAGCGATACAGTACAGCAAAATTCAGCCCTGCAAGAAATGATATGAACACCGAGATGATAATAACAGTTTTATAGTAGAATATCTCGGTAACAGGTGATATATCCATTTCAGGCACCTGAGCGTTGTCGCCCATGCATATTTTTACAGCGTTAACTATATCATCATACTGTGTCCTTGTAAGGTCGGTGTTAAGGCTGATATATACGCTCCAGCCGCCTTTATTGAGCCGAAGCGGTGTGTCGTTATAAAACGAGGTTATCGGGGCGCTCATAGGCCCCTGCTCGGTAGTAATTGTATCGTTTACTATCTCAAATTTCTCACCGTCAACATCTACTGTTTTTGAATCGCCTATGTTTTTTCCATACCAGTCCTCACCGATGCTCAAAGAAGTTAAGCTGATACTCTCGGCCTCCGGCGTTCTCAGCTTGTGGATAATAGCAATTATCTTTTTATCAGAGCTATACTGTTCATCGCTGAACAATTCAAGATTATCGTGATATGTCTTGCCGTTATATGTAAAGTCGAACTTAAAGCTCATTTTATCAAATGCCGAGGTGGGCAGAATAGCACCGCACTCTATCGACTTTATGTTTTTAAGCGTATTCGTATCAAGCTCATCAAGAGTATCTATAAGCATTTTGGTGGTTACTGATGTTTTTACCTTTTCAAGCGGAGAGGAGCTAGGAACTATCCAGAGCTGCCTGTTTGAGCTGCTGCCCTCTTCGATGACGGTGTTATAGTTTTGGTATATGCCGTATGAAAAGCAAACAACAAATGCCGAGACCACAATGTTGAGCACAATAAGTACCGAAATAAAGCGATACGCCTTTATGTTATGCAGGATCAGTTTAAAGACATTCATCTGACTATTACCTCATTATTATTCATAATACCACTATATGTATTATCGCATAAAAAATGTCGAAATGTATCACTTTTCAGGAAAGATTGTAGGAATGAACAAAGCAGCGGTATTGATGTTGGGCAGACCGCACAAAGAAATGCTCAAGCAAGAGCATTACCAAGTATCAGCCCCGTCAGCCCAGCCCACTTAAAAGTGCATATTCCCAGCAGGTATAGCAGCAGCGGCAGAATAAACACCGCCGTTTCAATCAGCATAGCCGAGATAAGGCTTTTGGCTTTCTTTGAGATAAAAAAGATAAGCAGCATAGCCAGAATAAGTGCTAAGTATCTCACCGCACAAAGCAGTATAAGATAAGCCCTAATACTTATGTCAAAGCGTGACAGATGCTCCATAGAGCAGGCAGGAGAATCAATAGAGCCTGTGCCGTAAGCACTCAGCACGCTGTAAAAATACGGCACATAGGTCAGCAGATAGATGATAGTTACAATGATAATGCCTATAATAGCTTTGCGGGCAAACACAGCACCTCTGCCCCTTGCTGAGGTGTGTAAAAGCACCGCAGCACCCGTCTGATATTCGGCGGTGTAAATGTATGTGAGGGTGCAGATAAGCATAGCCATAGCCGTCAGCGCAAGAGTCGTGTCCTTATGACCTGCGGTCTCATCGCCTGTTAGCAGCTTATAGCCGCTGTCGTAAAGTATATCACCGCCCGAGGCTTTGAGATATTCTATGTGCGCCTCAAATCTCTCAAACGCCGCCCGCCTGTCTGCAAGCTCCTGCATCTTGAGTATTGAGGATAGGTCATCGCCGCTCTCGTCTGTGTCAAGTGACTTCTTTTCGGCGGCTATCTGCTCTTCTTTTTCGGCTGTCAATTCGCCTTCATATTTAGTAACAAGCTGCTTGTAGTAGATGTCCTCCTTTGAGTAAAATCGCTCCTTCACAGGGGTGTATATCGCATAGATGAATGCTGCAAAAACAAGCAGTATCGGCAGAACTTTCCCGCAGATAAATACCTTGTAGCACTCGTGCAAAAACAGCCCCGTATGCCTGCCTTTAAACAGGGCGAATGTGCGCCGTTTTGTGTTGCTTTTTATAACAGCTGTGTGAGAAAATGCATAGACCGACAGCACGGAAAACACCGCCGTCATCACACCCAAAGACGTAAAGAAAACAGGCAGATAACCCACAGGCTCGCCAAATATGTTAAGATTGAGATACCTGCAAAAAAGCTCTTTGGTGTTTGCAAAGGCAACGAGGTTTATGTACTTGAAAATGCAAAGATAGCTTGTGGGCTGTATGGTGTAATACGCAATACTCTCGGCGGTAAGTATGACCGCAAGCGACACATAGACCTTGACAGCACTGTCTGCAATGGCAGTAATAAAGAATATCAGCGCCGCAAATGCAATGTATACCAATAGCTTTGTAAGCAAAAACAGCACAAAATATTCTGAGACGGATATTTTCAATGCACTGCCGTTAAAGCTAAGCACCGACTGAATCTGCCGTGAATCATCACCAAAGCCGTAGGTGAAAAAAGCCGCTATGAAATTCACCGAATATAGCAGAACAACAGCTATTAGTGCCGCAGCAAAACAGGTAAACAGCTTAACAGCACCAAGTGGCGCTCTGCCCTTAAAAGCCGTGCGAGAGAGCAAAAGCTGTTCAAGTTCCTTTTCACGAGTGACGATAGTTACTGTGACCGACATTATCATCACAAAGGCTATGATATCTGTCGGCAGAAAGCCCGTTGCCATATCAACGCCCTTTGAGGGGGCAATAGTCAGTGCTGAGCCTTTAAGGTGTGCAAAGTCCTCGGGCGTCTTGCTAATATTTTTATATGAAAAGCTGTCAGGCTCGGCAAAAAGCGATACAGAGGTCATTATCTCGGCACGCTTGTCTATGCCTTGCAAGTAGTCATCATACTCAGCACAGGCTCTCACCTCTTCAAGCACCGTATCCGTCAGTTCAAGCTGTGTTATATCGCTTTCCGTTTCTTGCAGCTCCTTTTTTCTTTCGAGAAGATTTTTGTACACTTCATCGGCGGGCTTTCCCGATATTTCATCATACATCTGCCGATACTGCGCAGGGGTGTAGAGTGCATCATTACTGCTCTCGCTAACATAAAGCAGCACGCCGTTGAGCACTGCCAGCCCCAACAGCACCCCGATGACAGAACGCCTGCAAAACGCCTTTACAAGCTCGTTTACAAATAACCGCATACTCTCACCTCA
>JAFYET010000212.1 GCA_017544125.1 Ruminococcus sp.
CTCCTTGGGGGCTTTAGTCATATTAACGCTGCCGTCTGCTTTGACTATGACAAAATCCTCGATACGCACGCCGAATTCATCTTCGATATAGATACCCGGCTCGACGGTGACTATGCTGTTTTCGGGCAGGGGCTTATCATAGCTTTTAGCGGCGTATGGCGGCTCATGTATCTCAACACCGACACCGTGGCCGAGCGAATGCCCAAACTGCTCACCATACCCCTCTGCGGAAATTATATCACGGGCTATCTTATCAAGCTCACAGCCTTTGATACCTGCCTTTACCGCATCAAGGGCAGCAAGCTGGGCTTTAAGGACGATATTATAGACACGCTTCATCTTATCATCAGGCTGACCGACACAGACAGTACGAGTCATATCGCTATGATAGCCGTCAACAACAGCACCGAAGTCAAGGAGAACGAACTCTCCCCTCTCAACCCTTTTATCAGACGGAACGCCGTGCGGTAGAGAGGTATTCCTGCCGGACAGCGCAATAGTATCAAACGATAGCGCCTCAGCGCCGTGGGAAAGCATATAATAATCAAGCTCGAGCTGAATCTCACGCTCGGTGCGACCCTCTCTTATAAACGAAAGCATATGCTCAAAGCCCTGCTCGGCTATACGCTGAGCCTGTATCATCTTTTCACATTCATCGGGGGTCTTTATCATTCTGAGAGCATTGATGCTCTCGGAAAGGGCATCGGTGGATATTACCTCGGCGGTCAGCTTTTCTTTATAGCTGTTAAGCTCGCTTACTGTGACCGTCATAGACTCGACAGCGACAGTTTTTGCGGCGTGCTGTGACATAAGAGAATTAAGCTGCTCAAAGAGCTTCTGCTGCAAAACGACCTCGATGAACGGGTCGGCAGACAGGAACTTTTTTGCCTTTTCGATATAGCGGAAGTCTATTATAAGATATGCCTTATCCTTAAAAAGGAGCACTGTGCCTGCGCTTGACTTCATACCCGTAAGGTAGCGCCTGTTGATATCCGAGGTGATAAGTGCGCAGTCGGCAGACAGCATACTGCTTAGTTTTTCAAGCCTTGTCATTTCTTTTTAAGCCCCCAGCCCTCTTCACCGCCGAAGACCTCAAAGAGCGCTTCGATAGCAAGGAAATAGGAAGACTTGCCAAAGCCTGCGATAGAGCCCTTACATACGGGGGCGATGACAGACTTATTGCGGAATTCATCTCTTGCGGCGATATTGCTCAGATGAACCTCGATAACGGGGATATTTATAGCCTCGATAGCATCACGAATAGCGTAGCTATAGTGGGTATAAGCACCTGCATTGAGGATAACGCCGTCATAGACATTTCTTGCTTCGTGGAGCTTATCAATTATAGCGCCCTCGAAGTTTGACTGGAAGATATCGCAGGAGAAATCCTTTCTCTCGGCACGGGTGACTATCTGGTTATTGATAGCCTCAAAGGTATCTGTACCGTAGTGCTTGGGGTCACGCTCACCCAAGAGGTTAAGGTTAGGACCGTGGATAACAAGTATTCTTTTCATTTAGTATCACTCCTAAAAATTAAGTTAAAACCCTGCCGTTCAGGGCAGGGATAGTTTACATAGTATTATGCGCAAGGTCATACCTTGCAATGACCTTATAGGGCTCACACTTTACAAGAGATGTTGTAGTAAAGCGGCAGGAAAACCGCTCAAAAACGCTCTTTAAGCAATCACGCACCGAAAGGGCATCTTCATAGCAGGGCTCATAGCCAAGGGTTATATACGGCATCCATGCAGTAGGCAGGAACTTGCCGCCAAAGCCTGCATCAAAATGCTTGGAAAGCGTGGCATAGGTCTTATAGAAATCATTTTTTAGCTTTTCGTCCATTGCAGGGGCGAGGTAGACAGTACCGTTATCAAACACGCCCACATCGACAAACTCAAGCTGACACGGTTCAAGTATATGCGCAAGACCGCAGTAGAAATCAAGCATCACCGATTCACGCTCACTGACAAAAGCACCGATATTGATACCGGGGCGTATTTTATTATTGATTATCGACTCGGAGCACACATAATCAAGCAAGCGGAGCAGACCTTTATTATCAGGCTCGAGCATAACGCAGTAAAGTGCCATATTTACTCACCTACTGACATATAGTATGTCTTCATTGCAAGCGCATCTTTATCCTGAGTGCCTGCACTCTCACAGATAAAGGTAGGTGCAAGACCTTTCTTTGCAATTATCTCCATAAGGGGTTCATAATCGGGGCCAAAGCCCTGATTATCGTCAAAGGTCAGGTGCATCTTCTCGCCGCCGGGAACTGTGAACATTATCTTTGAAAAATGGCTGTGAAAAATCTTTAGCCTGTCGTGACCGATAGCATTTTCCACCTCATCGAGCATTTTCTCATACTCTGCCTTACCCTTGATAAAGCCGAACTCTCTGGCATTAAGATGACCGAAGTCAATAGTCGGCAGAAAGGTATCATCGAGCTTACAAAGCTCGAGCACCTCGGTGAGATTGCCGAGCTGATTGACTTTACCCATAGTCTCGGGGCAGAAAATGATATCTTCAAAGCCCTGCTCTATTGCCGCCTTTCTTGCACGGGATAGAGTATCCTTAGCAAGAGAAAGCGCCTCTTCCCTTGATATCTTGGCGCAGGAGCCGCTATGGATTACGATACGCTGAGCGCCGAGCCTTTTAGCCGCATCGCAGGATTGAAGGATATAGTTTATACTATTATCACGCTTGTCCTCCTCGACACTTGAAAGGGAGATAAAGTAGGGGGCGTGGACAGAAAGGCTGATGCCATATTTTTCCGCTTCTTCTCTCAAAGACTGAGCCAGCTTATCGGAGACCCGCACTCCCCTGCCGCACTGATATTCGTAGTGGTCAAGCCCCATATCTTTAAGATATTTCGGAGCATCTACCGTTGACTTATGGGTCTTAGAATAGACATCGCTATTACCTGCAGGACCGAATTTTGCAAGCATTTTCATCTACCTCTCTATTGGTTTGCGGGCATTTGCACAGCCGCCTGCGACTTACGCACATAGGCAGCCTCGAGCACCCGTGCAAATTCCTTTGCCTGTTTTGTGGCTGTTGAAATTGATATAGCCGTTCCGTCAGAAAGCTCGACACGCAGGGTATTCTTAGACGTATACATAAGACCGAATATCTCGTCATAGCTTATCTCACGGGTCTTACCGAGGGAATTGGTATAGGCAAAGCCCTTATCGTCATACTCATACTTTACCATAAAACACATGACCAGCACGGCTATGCCAATAACCGCTCCAAGTATACCGAATATGATACAGGAATTGCGTTTAGTCACGTCACTCTCAGAAAGCCCGTATACGAACTCACAGACAGAAAAGCCGATAAACAGCACACCGAAAAGCAGCAACACAGGCGGGTTCCTGACGATATTTCTATTATTCACAGCTATCAGTTCTTAGTGTCGATAGGGTTATTCTTGATATCATCTTCCTCAACGAGCGAGGGCGATACCTTGATAACATAGTCAAGGTTGACATACTGTATATAGCCCTCACAGTTGAGCTTTACCCAGCCGTCATAAACATCTAAAACAAGGGCTGATGCGAAGTAATCGTTAGTAGTCTCGATATCATACTTACCGCCGATGAATTCTCTCATAAATCTGTTCATAATGATCTTCTCCTTTATATTTTATTTTGGGAACTTAGGTAAAAACGGGCGCTCGCACCATCTTTTAAAGCGGAACGGGCGGCTCGTCTCGGGCTCAATGGGGAAAACAAAAAGCGAACGGATACCTTTTAGGTTACACCCGAGGACATCGGTGAAAATCTGATCTCCCACAGAAGCAACATTATTTTTAGGTATACCAAGTCTTTTTATTGCCCTTGTATAGCCAAAGGTCAGGGGCTTTTTGCCCTCACACTCAAAATCTATACCCAGCTTATCAGCAAAGGGCTTGACCCTCGGCGGGTGATTATTTGAAACAATAATAAGGGAGATGCCCGCACTTTTCATAGTGTTTACCCAATCAAGGCTTTTTTTCGGCACCTCGGGGTTATTATGGGTAGTAAGGGTATTATCAAGGTCGAGAATGAGCGCCTTGATATTCTTACTCTTAAGAAAGCCCGGTGTGATATCCCCCACCTTATCAAAAACATAGGTCGGCTTAAATAACATTCAAATCTCCTGTTTAAAAAGCAAAAAGCGGACAAGAAACTTGCCCGCCTTTGATCACTTATCAGTATTTACGCTTACGAGCAGCTTCGGATTTCTTCTTGCGCTTTACCGAAGGCTTTTCGTAGTGTTCTCTTTTACGAACCTCGGCAATAACGCCGTCCTTAGCACAGGACCTCTTAAAACGCTTAAGAGCTGTATCTAATGTTTCGTTCTTTCCAACACGAACTTCTGCCAAAATTATTCCCTCCCTTTGCCACCTTTAACAGAGGTAACAAGTATTGGTGTATCGGGGCTCTCGGTGTTTAGTGAAGGTGCTTGCTGTGCAAACAATTTGAACGCTTTTGATGCGCCCGCTATTCTCTGTTACTAAAAAGCCCAAACACATTATCCAATATGATTACATTTTATATTATACTATAATTTTACCATAAAGTCAATAGCTTAAGAGGAAAAATTTTAAAAAATTGCGATTATTTTATGACGATGTTGACGAGCTTGCCGGGAACGTATATCTCCTTGACGATACTCTTGCCTTCCATAGCGGCTGCTACAGCGCTTTCAGCCTTAGCCTGAGCTATGACATTTTCCTTGGAGTCGTCAACTGCGATGTTGATACGTGTCTTGATCTTGCCGTTTAACTGAACAACTATCTCAACTGTTGCATCAACGCAAAGTGCCTCATCATATGTCACCCACTCCTGCTCATCGAGCTTACCGCCAAAGCCGCAAAGCTCATAAAGCTCCTCAGTGATATGGGGTGCGAAGGGGTAAAGGATAACGAGAAGGTCTCTGTATTCCTTCTTTGTAACTGAGCCTGCCTCATATATCTCATTAAGCAGCGCCATCATTGCAGCTATGGCTGTATTGAACTTCATAGCCTCGATATCCTCAGTGACCTTCTTGATAGTCTTATGCATAGAGGAGCGGAGCTTTTCGCTGTAGTCATTGCTATCTGTGAGCTTATCCTGAAGCGCCCATATCCTATCGGCAAAACGCTTACAGCCCTTAACGCTCGACTCGCTCCAGGGGGCAGCCTTTTCATAATCACCCATAAAGAGGACATAAAGCCTGAGCACATCGGCACCGTACTCACTTACAACATCGAGGGGGTCGATAACGTTGCCGCGGGACTTACTCATCTTCTCACCGTCAGGTCCTAAGATAAGACCCTGAGCTGTCCTCTTTGCATAAGGCTCAGATGTAGGAACAAGACCTAAGTCATAGAGGAACTTATGCCAGAAGCGGCTATATATCATATGGCGTGTTACGTGCTCCATACCGCCGTTATACCAGTCAACGGGCATCCAGTATTTAAGAGCCTCGGCTGATGCGAACTCGTCGTTATTGTGCGGGTCACAGTATCTCAAGAAGTACCAGGAAGAACCCGCCCACTGAGGCATGGTATCTGTCTCACGGCGTGCGTCCTTACCGCACTTGGGGCACTTACAATGAACGAAGGAATCTATTCTTGCGAGAGGGCTCTCACCGTATGTACCGGGGAGGAAGTTCTCAACAGGCGGGAGCTTCAGCGGCAGCTCATCATAAGGAACAGCCACCATACCGCAGCTATCGCAGTGAACTATCGGGATAGGCTCACCCCAATAGCGCTGTCTGTTGAACGCCCAGTCCTTCATCTTATACTGAACGCCAGCCTCGCCGCAGCCGAGCTTTGCAAGCTCATCAAGCATACGGGCGATAGCGTCTTTCTTATTTGTTATACCGTTAAGAACGCCCGAGTTTACCATTTCGCCGTCGCCTGTATAGGCTTCCTTGGAGATATCGCCGCCCTTAATGACCTCGATGATATCAATACCGAACTTCTTGGCAAACTCATAGTCTCTTGTATCGTGTGCAGGAACTGCCATGATAGCGCCCGTGCCGTAGCCCATCATTACATAGTCGGAAATATATATCGGTATCTCCTTGCCTGTGATGGGGTTTATAGCTGTAAGACCGTCTATGCAGACACCCGTCTTATCCTTGACAAGCTGTGTTCTTTCAAACTCGCTCTTCTTGGCGCACTCTGCCTTATAAGCATCAAGGTCGGCAATGTTCTTTATGGAAGCTCTGTACTTCTCTATTACGGGATGTTCGGGGGCGATAACCATAAATGTTACGCCGTAGAGAGTATCGGGGCGTGTGGTATATATCCTGAGAGTCTCGTCCTGCTCTTTGATCTTGAAATTAACGAATGCGCCTGTTGACTTGCCTATCCAGTTCTGCTGCTGGAGCTTTACGTTAGGCAGATAATCAACCTCTTCAAGACCCTGGAGGAGCTTATCAGCGTACTCGGTTATTCTTAAATACCAAACCTCTTTTGTCTTCTGAACGATATCGCTATGGCAGATATCGCACTTACCGCCCTGTGAGTCTTCATTAGAGAGGACTACCTTACAGCTGGGGCAGTAGTTAACAAGGGTCTTATCACGGAAAACAAGACCGTTTTCAAACATTTTAAGGAATATCCACTGTGTCCATTTATAATAATTCTCATCTGTTGTATCGACTACTCTTGACCAGTCGAAAGAGAAGCCCACCTTTTTGAGCTGACCTGTGAACTTTTCGATGTTTCTGTCAGTAACGATACGGGGGTGGATATTATCCTTTACAGCGGTATTCTCGGTAGGCAGACCGTATGCGTCAAAGCCTATGGGGAAGAGGACGTTATAGCCCTGCATTCTTCTCTTACGGCTGACAACTTCAAGACCCGAATAAGCCTTGATATGACCTACGTGCATACCGTGACCCGAGGGGTAAGGAAACTCAACGAGCGCATAGAACTTCTTCTTTGAGTGGTCATCGCTCGCCTTGAACGTTTCGTTCTCGTTCCAGTATTTCTGCCATTTTTCCTCAATGGCTTTGAAATTGTAATCCTTCATTTATATCATATCCTTTACATAAAAATATACTTATTCATTATTCTGAGCTTGCATATAATCCTCATAATTTCTTATAAGCTCATTATATC
>JAFYET010000213.1 GCA_017544125.1 Ruminococcus sp.
ATAAAGGTAGAGTCACCGATAACGGCAACAGCCTTCTTCTCGCTCTCAGCGCCTCTTACCTTATTATAGCCGTGGAGTGCCGAGATAGATGCGCCCATACAGATAGTTGTATCCATAGCGCAGAGGGGAGCAGCAGCGCCCAGTGTATAGCAGCCGATATCGCCCGAAACGTAAACGCCCAGCTTAGAGAGGCAGTAGAACAGACCTCTGTGGGGGCAGCCTGCGCACATGGCGGGCGGACGGGGCGGAACGGGCTCATCAAAGCCCTCGAATGTTGCCTTTTCGCCGAGGATCTTTTCACGCACGCCCGACTGGAATATCTCGCCGCACATACCGAAAAGCTCCTTACCGATGACCTCGATACCGAGTGCCTTGCAGTGGTTCTCGATTATGGGGTCAAGCTCCTCGATAACATAAAGCTTGTCTACCTTTGAAGCAAAATCCTTTATAATCTTGGTAGGCAGCGGAACCACGATACCGAGCTTCAAGTAGCTTGCCTTATCGCCCAGAGCCTCTTTAGCGTACTGGTAGCAGATACCGCTTGTGATAACGCCTATCTTAGTGTCGTTATACTCGACCTTATTAAGGGGCGATGTCTCGCTATACTCAGCAAGCCTTGCCAGCTTATCCTCAACGATGGGGTGGCGCTTGATAGCGTTGCCGGGCATCATAACGAATTTGCCGATATCCTTCTTATATTCCTTTAAGCCCTTATCTTCCCTATCGTTCAGTTCAACTATCGACTGAGAGTGAGCGACTCTTGTTGTCATACGAACTATAACGGGAGTATCGAACTGCTCGGAAAGCTCGAATGCAGCCTTAGCGAACTCCTTACACTCCTGAGAATCGGCAGGCTCTACCATACATACCTTTGAAGCGATAGCGTGGTGTCTTGAATCCTGCTCATTCTGAGAGGAGTGCATACCCGGGTCATCGGCAGCACATATTACCATACCTGCATTAACGCCCGTATAGCCCGCGGTATACAGCGGGTCGGCAGCCACGTTAAGACCTACGTGCTTCATTCCGCAGAAGCTCCTTGCACCTGCGATAGAAGCGCCGAGGGCAGCCTCCATAGCTACTTTCTCATTAGGTGCCCACTCTGCATACATCTCATCATACTTTGCAGCCTCCTCAGTGACCTCGGTAGAGGGTGTGCCGGGGTAGGAGGACACGAATGTGCAGCCTGCCTCATAAAGACCTCTTGCAAAGGCTGCGTTACCAAGCATCAGCTTGTTCATTGAAAATTACCTCACTTTCAAGATGCGGCATATTTTACTGCGCATCATATATTCTTCTCATATATTTTTACAGATATAGTTATTATACCACATTCGGGCAGAAAATGCAACACATTTTTTCAAGAAGCTCAAAAAAGCTCTTACACAGCCATGTATCAAATGACAAAATGCGGGCAAAATAATTGTAAAATTTCTCATTTAGCACTTGTAACGGGGGGCGATTTGATGTATAATAGAATATACAGACGCTTTTGCTCGGTGGATATAGTTATGCTTTTATGCGCATTCACATTATCTGCCATATCGCTGTATTCTTTGTATATACTGAGTACAGGAAATACAGGCGGGCGGCTGACAGAGGGCGTTACTGGGCGCACAGCGCTTATTCAGGCGGTAAGTGTGCTCATAGGGCTTATAGTGTTTATCACAGTGGTGGCTTTGGGGCAGGGTGTCATAAAGAAGCTATCCCCCGCAGCGTTTGCGGTGAGCCTTGGCTTATGTATACTGACTCTCACCCCGCTTGGCATTACCGTTGATGATGACAGAGCGTGGCTCGGCATAGGCGGCATATCCGTTCAACCGTCGGAGCTTTTGAAGATCGGTTTTATAATGACGGGGGCATATATACTCTCATCAGGCAGGAGCAAGCGGCTTAGATACACGCTGTTTTGCCTGGCTGCGGCGTTGGGGGCGGCGGTAATATTCCTGCAAAGAGATATGGGCACGCTGCTGATATTTACACTGGTAGCTATATGTATGCTGTTTTGCTCGGGAGTGAGCAAAAGGCTATGGGCTTTGGGCATACTGCTATCCCCTGCTATATTTTACGGGGTATGGAGTTCCATACTCAATGCCGATCAGAAAGCAAGGATACTCTCAGGAATAGACCCCGCCCTTGACCCATACGGCACAGGCTATCAGCAGTTAAGCGCACATAGTGCCATAGCAAACGGCGGCTTTACAGGCAGGCTGTTTGAGCAAAAGGGCAGTCTAATATATGTATCATCGGCACACAATGACTTTATACTGTCATTTATAGCGCAGCTTTTCGGCAGTGTGGGGTTATTTGCAGTATGTCTGCTGCTTTGTATGGTTATAGTAAGGGCAGCACCAAAAAGCGGCAGCGGCAGCTATATTTACTATGTAAGATCGGGGGTATTTATGCTCTTTGCCTCACAGGGGCTTATTAACACAGCGATGAACCTGTCGCTTTTCCCTGTGATAGGCATAACCCTGCCCTTTGTATCAGCAGGCGGAACATCGGCAATAGCTGCGTTTACAGCACTGGGGCTGGTTTCACTGTCGGGCAGTGAGTTGCAGGTGGCTGCAAGTTAATAAGGCACAAAAGCATATATGGAGCAGGCTTATGTTAGAAAAATTCACCCAATGGGCAGAGAAAAACGGCTGGGATGTAGTCATTGTTGATGACAAAGCAGAGCTGCCCGAGCACATCAAGGAAAGATACAAAATACCGCAAAGCTGGTATGAATTCATCGCACGGATAAGAGTATGTCAGAACAAGGAATACACCAAATGGTTCCTGGCACCGTGGGAGTATCAAAACTCCATTAACGAGGGCTTTCGCTGGAACGAATACGAGCTTGAAAGCCTTCAGTACTGTGACAATGACCCGATGATCACCCGGTTCTGGGACAGGCATCTGCCGATATTCAGATCAGTTGAAGGCGAATACTCATACTACGCTATTGATACGGAGACAGGAAATGTAGTTTACGGCTATGGACCGGAATATGAAGAAGCGACAATAGCAGCACAGAGCTTTGAGGAATTTATAGAGAAGATAATTTCGGGAGAAATTGTACTATAAAACAGCATAAGGAGGAGTTAATATGGCAAAGAACACTTTAGCGCAGATATACCTTTCACAGGCTGATGCACAGCGGGAAAGGTTTGAAAAGGCAAAGGAAAAATTTGAAAAGATATTCTCAGCACAGCCCGAGAGGTTTTTCTCGGCATCGGGCAGGAGCGAGGTAGGCGGCAACCACACCGACCACAACTGCGGCAGAGTTCTTGCCTGCGCAGTTTCGCTTGACGTTATTGCCTGCGTTACCCCGAGAGATGACAGCATAGTAAGAGTAAAATCAGAGGGCTTCCCCGAGGACGAGATAGACATATCATCGCTTGAGCCCGTGGCAGCC
>JAFYET010000022.1 GCA_017544125.1 Ruminococcus sp.
AGTTCTACGGCGGCTACGGCGTAAAGACTATCGCCACCAAATCCCCCAACATAACAAGAAACCACTTTGAGAGCAAGGGTATGGACGTTGAGATAGTAAAGATAGAGGGCTCGGTCGAGCTTGCACCGCTGCTGGAGCTTTCAGACGGCATCGTGGATATCGTTGAGACAGGCACAACGCTCAAGGAAAACGGGCTCGAGGTCATTGAGGATATATGCCCTATCTCTGCAAGGCTTATCGTCAACATGGTAAGCATGAAGCTGAGACAGCAGGAGATAGAGGAGCTTGTAGAGCTTATAAACAATAACTTAGTAAAGGATTGATACAAAATGGCACTTGTAAAGAAGATATATGTAAACGGCAAGGACGATGTGGAGTTTTTCAAGACACTCGACCAGCGTTCGGGCGAAACAGACAAGAAGGTAACGGCAACAGTTACCGAGATAATAGATAACGTCAAGGCAAACGGCGATAAGGCAGTAAAGGATTATACTGTAAAGTTTGACGGCAAGCTGCCGCAGTATTATGAGGTGCCCAGAGATGTTATAAATGATGCGCTCACCGAGGCTGATCAGGGTTTTGTTGATGCGCTTTTAAACTGTGTCGAGAACATAACAGCATTTCACCAGCGCCAGAAGTCGCAGAGCTTTGTTGACCCCCAGCAGGGCGGTATAATACTCGGGCAGAGGGTAAGGGGCTTGCACAGGGTAGGTCTTTATGTTCCCGGCGGCACGGCTGCATACCCCTCATCGGTGCTTATGAACGCTATCCCTGCAAAGATAGCAGGTGTCGGCGAGATAATAATGGTAACACCGCCCCTTAAGGACGGCACACCCAATAAAGATATACTTGTATCAGCAGCGCTCTGCGGTGTTGACAGGGTGTTCTTAGCAGGCGGCGCACAGGCGATAGCTGCACTTGCATACGGCACTGAGGAGATACCCAAGGTTGACAAGATAGTAGGTCCCGGAAACATCTTCGTAGCAACTGCAAAGAAGCTGCTTTACGGCACTGTTGATATAGACATGGTGGCAGGTCCCAGCGAGGTGCTTGTGCTTGCTGACGAAAAGGCAGACCCCAGGTTCGTGGCAGCAGACCTTATGTCGCAGGCAGAGCACGACAAGCTCGCATCTGCTATACTCGTTACAACCTGTGAAGAGCTTGCCGACAAGGTGAATGCCGAGTTTGAAAGACAGATGGAGTATCTTGACAGGCGTGAGATAATCAGAAGCTCGCTTGAAAACTACGGCGCTATAATGATATGTAAGACTAAGGACGAAGCTGTTGAAATGGCCAACAGGCTTGCACCCGAGCACTTAGAAGTTCTTTTTGAGAACCCCATGGAATATGTGGGCAGGCTTGACAATGCAGGCTCGGTATTCTTAGGGCAGTATGCTTCCGAGCCGCTCGGTGACTACTATGCAGGTCCTAACCATGTGCTTCCTACCAGCGGAACTGCAAGGTTCTTCTCGCCTCTGGGTGTCAACAGCTTTGAGAAGCGCTCATCGTTTATCTACTACACTGAGGAAGCTCTCAGAAATGCCAAGGACGATATAGTTTTAGTGGCTTCAAGAGAGGGTCTGACAGCACACGCAAACGCTATAAAGGTAAGATTTGAATAAGACGGAGATTATTATGAGAACAGCCGAAATTACAAGAAAAACAAAAGAGACCGACATTTCTGTCAAGCTCACACTTGACGGGTCGGGCAAGGTGAATATCGACACAGGCATTGGCTTTTTTGACCATATGCTCACAGCACTTGGCGTACACGCAGGGTTTGACCTTGACATTACCGTTAAGGGCGACCTGGTGGTTGACGGGCACCACAGTGTTGAAGATGCAGGCATTGCCCTCGGGCAGGCTTTTGCAAAGGCAATAGGCGACAAGGCAGGCATTGCCCGTTACGGGTCGTTCTATATTCCTATGGACGAGGCACTGTGCTTCTGCTCGCTTGATATAAGCGGCAGACCGTTTTTGGTGTATGACGCACAGCTTACCAACGAAAAGGTCGGCGAGTATGATTGCTGCCTGACAGAGGAATTCTTCCGTGCATTTGCATTCAATGCAGGCATAACGCTTCACATTCGTGAGGTTTACGGCAAGAACGATCACCACATCATAGAGGGAATGTTCAAAGCCCTTGCACACGCACTCAAAGAGGCTGTAAGCCTTACAGGCGGCGGCGTGCTTTCTACTAAAGGAGTTCTGTAAATGATAGCAATAATCGACTACGGTGCAGGCAATATATTCTCTGTAAAGAACGCACTTGACTACTTAGGCTTTGAAAACAAGCTGACCGATAAAAAGCAAGACCTCGAAAGCGCCGATGCTCTGATACTCCCGGGCGTGGGGGCTTTTCCCTGGGCTATGAATATGCTGAAGGTAAGCGGTCTTATCGACACTATAAAGGAGCAGGCAAAGGTAAAGCCTTTTCTCGGTATCTGCCTTGGTATGCAGCTATTGTTTGAAAAGAGCTATGAGTTTGAGGAGTGCAAAGGCTTAGGGCTTATCGGCGGCTATGTTGACAGGATAACCGACCCCGGGCTCGTCATACCGCACATGGGCTGGAACAAGCTCGAATATAACCACAACTGCAAGCTCTTTGACGGGCTTACAGATGATGAGTATGTTTACTTTGTTCACTCGTACAAGGCTTTTCTTGATGATAAGAACCTGTATGCCTACAGCACCTATGGCTCAAAGGTGCCTGCTGTGGTGTCTGACGGCGGTTTTGTTTACGGCTGCCAGTTCCACCCTGAAAAGAGCGGCAAGACGGGGCTCAAGATACTTGAAAACTTTGCAGATTTATCGAGGTAAACTGATATGGATATAACAAGAAAGAATATAGACGGCGGCAAGGCTTTTGACTGGGGCAAAACATCGAAGGATTATGCCAAGTTCAGGGATATCTACCCCGATGAGTTTTATAAGCGCATTGCCGATATGGGGCTTTGTGTAAGCGGGCAGAGGGTGCTTGATCTGGGCACCGGAACAGGCGTGCTGCCAAGGAATATGTACAGTTTCGGTGCAAAATGGACAGGCACTGATATAAGCGACGGGCAGATAGCACAGGCAAGGCTGCTCTCAGAGGGAATGGACATTGACTATGCCGTTTCTTCGGCTGAGGGGCTTTCGTTTGATGACAAGAGCTTTGATGTTATAACCGCCTGCCAGTGTTACTGGTATTTTCTGCATGAACAGACAGCGCCGCTATTTGCAAGGCTGCTCGATGAGGGCGGCAGAGTGCTGTTTTTGCTTATGAACTGGCTGCCCTTTGAGGACGAGATTGCCGGCATGACCGAAAAGCTGGTGCTTAAATACAACCCCGAGTGGTCGGGCTGCAATGAAACATTCCATTCGCTTTATGTGCCTGAGGAGTATTTAGAATACTTTGACATTGAGACAGCGGGGGAGTACAGGCTGCCTGTGCATTTTACCCGTGAGAGCTGGAACGGGCGCATCAAGGCGTGCAGGGGCATAGGTGCATCAAGCCTTACTGATGAGCAGAAGGCAGAATGGGAGCGTGAGCATATGGCGGCGCTTTCACAATACCCCGAGTAATTTGACATAAAGCATTTTGCGGCATATGCCGTGCTTAAAAAGAAATGAGGTAAGATATGCTTGCTAAAAGAATAATACCCTGCCTTGATGTTAGAGACGGCAAGGTTGTCAAGGGTGTTAATTTTGAAGGAATAAAAGAGGTAGGCGACCCGGTAGAGTGTGCTTATGAGTACAACTTGCAGGGCGCTGATGAGATAGTTTTCTATGACATAACCGCATCTCACGAGGGCAGGGGCGTAATGCTCGATGTGGTGAGAGAGACGGCTAAGAAGGTATTCGTTCCCCTTACGGTGGGCGGCGGTATCAAGACCGTCGATGATATAAGAGAGACGCTTCGTGCAGGTGCTGACAAGGTATCTGTCAACTCACAGGCGGTGCAGAACCCCCAGCTTATCAAGGACGGGGCTGATATTTTCGGCTCGCAGTGCATATGCGTGGGCGTTGATGCCAAAGCTATCGGGGATAAAAAATGGACAGTATTCATCAACGGCGGCAGGATTGATATGAAGACAGACCTTATCGACTGGGTCAAAAAATGCGAGCAGCTGGGTGCGGGCGAGATATGCTTAAACTCTATCGACACCGACGGCGTGCGTGGCGGCTTTGACATTGATATGCTGAAAGCTGTTGTAGATGCTGTGAAGATACCCGTTATCGCCTCGGGCGGTGCTGGCAAGCTCGGTGACTTTGCTGATGCGTTTATAAAGACCGATTGCTCGGCAGCACTTGCGGCATCGCTGTTCCACTTCAAGGAGCTTACAGTAGGTCAGGTCAAGGACGATTGCCGCAGCAAGGGAATAATTGTAAGATGAAAAAGTATATGCGCATACAGGGCAGAGAGCTTGCTTATAAAACAGGCAAGCCATGCGGTGTATTTATCCTAAACTGGCGAAGAGTCAGAGACGGTATATATTCGCCTGATGATTGTGAGCTATATGACAGCACAGAAAAATGGTTTAAAGAAAACTTGCCCGAGCCGCCTTTTTACGGCAATGACAATGACAACCCACAGGGCGCTGTTACCTATTTCAAGACCGAAAAGTATGAAGATATGCGTGAAAAAGCCGATATACTTATGTCGCTGCTTGATAAGTATAAAATACCTTATGATATCGTTTATACCGATTATGTAGGTAAGATAATATATGAAGACGATTATCAGGTTGCGGTCATAGATGAATAACGAGGTGAAAGTTTTGTCAGAAGAGAAGAAAGAAACCGAGCTGACCGAGGAAACCGAAAAAAACACGGAAGACGAGGAAAGCAATAAGGGCTTGGTGATAGGTCTTTGCTTGGGTATAGCTATGGGTATGACCATAGGTTTGCTCAGAGAAGACCTGCTTATATGGTTAACTATGGGCATAGCGATGGGGCTTTGCTTTGGCACGGCGTTTGATAATCTTAGATCTAAGAAAAAGAAACCTGCCGATAATGAGACCGAGCAGGAAAAGCCCGATGATACAGATAAGACCGAGGAATAACAGCTATGGCTATCGAATACAAGACCATACATGATTTCACAGAGGCACAGCTTGAGAGGCTTTTCTTGTCTGTCGAGTGGTCATCGGGGCATTACCCCGAAAAGCTCGCTATGGCTATGAAAAAGTATGACACCGTGCTTTCTGCCTGGGACGGGGAAAAGCTCGTGGGTATGCTGTGTGCCCTTGATGACGAGGTAATGACAGCCTACATACACTATCTGCTTGTTGACCCCGAGTATCACGGGCAGACGATAGGCAGAACGCTTGTTGACATGGCAAAGGAAAAATACAAGGACTATCTGCGCACGGTGCTTATAGCCTACAAGAACGAAACGCATTTTTACGAGCAGTGCGGCTTTAAGATCGAAGACAAGTCGCTGCCCATGTGCATAACAACGCTTTGGACGTGAGGGAGATTTTATGAGTAAGATAAAAGTTGATCTGAACGACTTAGACAAGTATTTTGTCAAGGGCGAGCTGATACCCGCTATCTGCTATGAGGTAGATACAAAGACAGTGCTGATGCTTGCCTATATGAACAAAGAGAGCCTTAAAAAGACGCTTGAAACAGGCTACACCTGGTTCTGGAGCAGGTCAAGGCAGGAATACTGGAACAAGGGCGCAACCAGCGGTCACTTGCAGAAGGTGATATCAATATATTCCGACTGCGATGATGACACGCTGCTTGTGAACGTCAAGCAGACGGGCGTTGCCTGCCACACGGGGGCGTACAGCTGCTTTTTCAACGAGATGTATAATGAGGAGGAAGAATAAATGACAGTTTATCAGGAGATATTTGAGGTATTAAAGGCAAGGAAAGAACAGTTTGACAAGGGCGAGGCACCCGAGAAGAGCTACACCTGCTACCTCTACCAGCAGGGCGTTGACAAGATATGCAAGAAGGTAGGCGAGGAGGCCGCCGAGACTATAATCGCTGCAAAGAACGGCAACAACGACGAGCTTATGAACGAGATAAACGACCTGCTCTATCACGTAATGGTGCTTGCTGTAAATCAGGGGCTTGACTGGGCAGATGTCGAGAAGGTGCTTGATGAGAGAAACGAAAAGATAGGCAACCTCAAACAGTTCAAGACCGTTGACAAGAACACCTGATATGGGTAAATGCTATGTCGGATAATAAAAAGAGATTCAGCCCTGCAAAGCTGGGCGTTATCATAATGGTATTAAGCGGCATCTGCCTGCTGGCATCGGTCTATCTGCTCATATTCGGCGTAAAGGCAGATGCTGAATGCACAGATATCAAAGCCGCCAAGAGTCAGTATGTTATCGAATATACATATACAGTTGACGGAAAGGAATACAAGACCACCGAGCGTGTTGACCGTGATGACCTTAAAGATGCGGACAGAGAACCTAAAAAGGTTCATTATTTAAAACAAGCGCCTTCGTTAACATACGACTTTGACTTATTGGTTATAAGCGGCATTTCTTTTGTCTTTGGTTTTGGCTTTTTCTATTTGAGCAGGAGAAGAAATAGCTCCTGAGCAGGGGGGCAATGCACACATTTTAGCCTGAATGAATATAATTTAGAGAAGTAGCAAGAATACTTCTCTATTTTTTTCATCAGGAGGGTTTTAAATGATCGAAAACAATTTGGGCAAGCAGTTTTCCGAGGCTGTGTGCGTTGATGCTATGCGGGTTTTTGACTCATGCTCGGCGCAGGATTGTCTTGAAGACCTGGAGTTTATCTTTTCCGAGGCAGACCAGACCACCGTCAACGGGGCAGATTACATCAAAACCAAGAACATCACGATTACCGGCGTTACCTTTACTATCGACCCTGTGCCGTTCAACAAGGGCTTTTACACGGTGGATATCACCTACGCATTCAGGGCTGAGGTCGATGCCTACACCACCGATGACCCGCTGCCCGATACCATTTACGGAACTTCCACGTTCAGCAAAAAGGTCATTCTCTACGGCAGCGAGGGCAGCACACAGCGCTTTGTATCAAACGAGCCTGCCGCAGCTCCCGCATCGTCAGCTACCAGCGGCTGCGCCTGCAACTGCGACTGCGGCGCTATGCCTGTGGCATCGGTAAATGTTGCACCGCCTATGTGCCTTGATGCAAAGCTGGTACCCTCGACGACGGCCGAGGACGAGCAGAATGTGCTCATAACCGTGGGCATATTCGCCATTGTGCAGCTCTCACGCCCTGTGCCTATACTCATTCCGTCATATGACTACTGCATACCCGGCAAGGAGTGCTCATCTAACACCGACACCCCCTGCGAGCTGTTTGAGGCGCTTCAGTTCCCGACGAGCGAGTTTTTCCCGAAGCCCATCAGCCCCAATTGCGGCTGCCAGAACGGCAATAATAACGCCGCCACGGCAGATACACAGACAGCTTCCGACAATCAGGCATCACAGACAAGAAGATAGACTTTTGCCCCCCGATACTTGCTATCGGGGATTTTCTTTGACAAATCAAAACTAATGTGGTATAATGTATCTGATGATATGTGAGCGGGGTGGGTGTAATGAGCGACAGACCGGTTTTGTGCAAAGATACTGATGCTGAGTCTTTCAAGAGCTATTATTACCTTAAAGAAGAGCTTATGCGCTTTTGCAAGGAGAACGGGCTTTCGGCATCGGGCTCAAAAGCTCAGCTTACCGAGAGGGTGGCATATTTTCTTGAAACGGGCAGGGAGCTTAAAAACAGCACGCCGTCACGTTCAAAAGCCGCTTTGACAGAAAGCATAACAGACGAAACGCTTATTGAAGAGAACATAGTCTGCTCGCAAAAGCACAGGGCTTATTTTGAAGATAGGATAGGCAAGAGTTTTTCATTCAATGTAGCTTTTCAGAAATGGCTTAAAGCAAACGCAGGAAAGAGGTATACCGAGGCAGTAGATGCTTATCGTCAGATAATCAGTGATAAGAAAAAGCAAAAGACGGCTATCGACAGCCAGTTTGAATACAACACCTATATACGTGATTTTTTTGATGACAACAAAGGCAGCAGCCTGCAGGACGCTATCAAATGCTGGAAGTATAAAAAATCGCTCAAAGGTCACAACCGCTATGAGAGGTCAGACCTAACGGCATTGGAAGAATAACAAGCTGACCACAAGGAGGGCAGAAAGGTGAAATACGCTGAGATCAAAAACAACGATATCGCAAACGGCGAGGGAGTAAGGGTAACGCTGTTCGTTTCGGGCTGCACACATCACTGCAAGGGCTGCTTTAACCCTATGACATGGGATTTTGAATACGGCAAGGAGTTTACCGAGGAAACAGCGCAAAGCATTCTCGATATGCTCAGCCCCTCGTACATCAAAGGGCTTACCCTGCTTGGCGGCGAGCCTATGGAGCCTGTAAATCAGCGTGGGCTGCTGCCGCTGTTAAAAAAGGTCAGGGAGCTATATCCCAATAAGACAGTTTGGTGCTACTCTGGCTATCTTTTTGACAAGGAGCTGCTCAGTGACAGCCGTGCAAGGTGCGAGGTGACAGACGAGCTGCTCGGCTGCATCGACATTCTTGTTGACGGTGAGTTCGTTCTGGAAAAGAAAAACATCATGCTGCAATTCCGTGGCTCGGAAAACCAGCGTATAATTGACGTTAAAAAGTCGCTCGCAAGCGGGGAGGTAGTGCTCTACACCCCTGCAAGCGGCAAGCTGTGATAATGATAAAAAAGCGGTTCATAACGAACCGCTTTTGTGTTATATCTTTCTGAGCTTTTTAAAGGTTATCTCACCTACGGAGAATTTCTTGTCATTCACCCTCTCCGAAAGCTCTCTGCTCTCGATAAACTCGCTTGTCACAAGCACCAGCAGCTGCCTGCTGCCGTCATTTACGAGGTAATACTCATTGTCGATATTGTTCATCTGGCTTATGACCTTTGGTATGCCGAAGGGCGCATCTGTGACAATGCCTATGATATTGTCTATCACCCTGTCGCTCTTTGTTGTGGCATCGGCTATCAGACTGATTATCTCGGCATTGGGGTAGCGCTCACTCATGAGCTTATCCTTTCGTTTGTCGTTAAAGCCTTTTTTGCCGTACTTATCAAGGTCGATGCTCTCACGCATTACCGTCTTGACAGCCGACTGCCCGTCATCGAGCAGGTAGTCTACCGATACATTCAGAAGCTCTGCCAGCGCTTTGAGATTCTGTATATCGGGCAGCCCCTTGTCAGATTCCCATTTTGTAATAGCCTGCCTTGATATCATCAGCTTCTGTGCCAGCTGTTCCTGTGTCAGACCTGCGGTCTTTCTTGCTTCCTTGATCTTTTCTCCGAGTGTCATAATGATTCCTCCTTTGATTTGGGGTAAGCCCCTTTGTTGTGTCTTTAGCATATCACACCCCGGGCGGGAATGCAAGAATTTATCTGTGGCATCGGTGCAACGCTTGGTAGCATCGCCGCAAATGGCGCAGAATAGGGGAGTTTACATCTATATAAATGAATAAAGAAAAATGAATAGTGAATAATGAATAATAAGAAACGCCCCTTATGAGGTATTATTCATTATTCATTATTCACTATTCATTATTAATTGAGCCCCGACACATTAGTGACGGGGCGTTTCTGGCTGGGGTGGAAGGATTCGAACCTTCGGAATGACGGAGTCAGAGTCCGTTGCCTTACCACTTGGCGACACCCCAATAAAGTGTATGTTGGTTGGGATAGATGGATTCGAACCATCGAAATGACGGAGTCAAAGTCCGTTGCCTTACCGCTTGGCTATACCCCAGCGTTATGGTATCGCCCCATCCAATTTGTGTTTGCTGTTCTCACAGCTTTTATATTATACCAAATTTCAAAAGGAATGTCAATAGATATGGGGGAGAGTTTACAATTTGTTAATTATTACACTTTGTAAAAACATCTCAAACTCTTCAAAAAATGCATCAAATGCAAGCTCATCATCATGCAGAGCGTCTGTAAGTATAGTGTCATAAGACACCACAGACCTTATCTGATACTTTTCCGAAAGCCACCGAATAAACGAATAATAAACGTCCGGCTTAATATCAATGCCCTCAAATTGCATAGCACAGAGGTATCCGTCCATAAAGCATTTGAGCCTTAGCACAGATCTTTTCCCGATGAACATTCCCGGGCGGTTCTTAATGCTTTGCAGCAATTCAATTACATCATTCGGCTTTTTCATAGATTTCTCCTTTTTGACTTTTTTATATGATAACATATCTCCACACACCTGTCAATACCGCATAAAAAAACGGCCGGGCTTTCACCCGACCGATGTGTTGTTATTACTTGCTCAAAGCGCTCTTTCTGTAGATGATATCCTCTCTCTTAGGACCGTTGGAAACCATAGTTATCGGGTAGCCGATATGCTCTTCAACAAACTCTATGTACTTCTTGCAGTTCTCAGGGAGGTCATCGTAATTCCTGATGCCTCTGATATCGCAGTTCCAGCCGTCAAGCACCTCGATAACAGGCTTTGCCTTCTCGAGCTTTGTGGTGGTGGGGAAGTCAGTTGTAACTTCGCCGTCTATCTCATAGCCCACGCATACGGGAATCTTTTCAAGATAGCCCAGTACATCGAGAACTGTGAAAGCTACATCTGTTGTGCCCTGGAGCCTGCAGCCGTACTTGGAAGCTACGCAGTCAAACCAGCCCATACGTCTCGGTCTGCCTGTTGTAGCGCCGTACTCGCCGCCGTCACCGCCACGTCTTCTAAGCTCATCAGCCTCATCGCCGAATATCTCTTAAACGAATGCGCCTGCGCCTACTGCCGAGGAATAAGCCTTGCAGACAGTAACTATCTGCTTGATCTCATAGGGCGGTATGCCTGCGCCGA
>JAFYET010000214.1 GCA_017544125.1 Ruminococcus sp.
CCCCCGAATATATACTGAACATACCCGGCAAGCTGTGGCACAAGCAAAAGCTCGCAAAGGAATACACCGACGTTTTCGTCAGGGCGATAAAGAAATGCGATGAGCCGCTGCACGCCAAGGAGCTTGAAGATGCACTCATAAAAAGCGGCGCTGAGTATGACAAGAAAGCCTTTGACATACAGGGCAAGACCCGCCGCAGGGTAATGGAGGAGATATCTGCCCAGTATGACCACGGCAGCATCATAAGAGAATACATCTGCGGGCAGAGAGAGCTTGCAGACACGCTGCCCGAGATAGGCTCAAAGCAGATAAGCCACACGAACAAATCACGGGAGCTTGATTATTATACGGCATTCGGCAAAGATGAGTTTATTGCCCGTGCGGTGACGGTGCTTATGCTTGCGGATATCAGCTACGGGCGCTTTTACAGGGTCAAGGAATACACAGGCTTTAGCGTTGACAGCGAAGAGGGCATAAAAGAAGCTGTCGTGATGATGAGCGAGAGCGGCGCTGACATAACACTGGCGCTTAATGCCATAGGCGTGTGCCTTGACGATATGTACTCTGCAAAGGAAAGATGCACCGCTGCGGCGATAGATGTGTTTGACAGTCGCAGGCAGGAGCTTAAAGCGGCAGCGCTCAAAAAGCTCTGCGCCACAGCAAGGGTGGTATATGCAAAAACCATAGGCAGGCACCCGAATGAATTCAAGGCGGAGCTTTTAGCCCTTGCAGATGACGGCAGCAAGGCGGTAAGAGCCGAGCTTTCAGAGATACTCGCAAAGGAAAAGGGCTGGGCTGACGACATAGCAGAGCTTCTGAAAGCCAAAAAGGGCGCAAAGCGTGAGCTTGCCATAGAGATAATCGCCAGACAGGGGGCGGAAAGCTACACGCAGGCGCTCAGTGATGCCTTTGCAGCTGAAAAGACCGAGAAGATAAAAATGAAGATAGGCGCACTCATCGGTGCGGCGGTCGAGAGCGGCAGTAAAGCTGAGATAAGCGTCGGGCAGCAGCTTGAAAAGCTCGCTAAGGCAAGCAGAACGGGCAAGCTGAGCTTTCTGTTTGACAGGGCGTTTGGGCCCGTTCACAAGGCAGACGGCAGCGAGGCAGGGGAGGATACGCTGAGGGCGCTCGTTATGTGCTATGCATCTTTCACCGAGCCGCAGAAGAGCAAGCTGGCTGACGACATAGCGGCAGAGCTTGACAAAAAGGACTTGGAGGTCTTTGCAGCAGAGGTGTTCGGGCGCTGGTGCGATAACGGCGCACAGGCAAAGCAAAAGTGCCTGCTCTACTTCTGCGCCTGCCACGGCGGGCTGCCAATGGTAAGGGAGTATATGCACTACATAAAAGAATGGGCTGATAATATGCGTGGCGCTATCGCTTCAGAGGCGGTAAAGGCAATGGCGCTTGACGGCAGCAGCGAAGCGCTTATGAACATTGACAATATGTCAAGGAAGTTCAAAAACAAGCAGGTGCGTGCTGCGGCGGCAGATGCGATGATAAAGGCGGCAGACGCCCTCGGAATAACCGCCGAAGAGCGTGCTGACAGGATAGTGCCCGACCTCGGCTTTGATGAGAGCAGGTGCCGTGTGTTTGACTACGGCGCAAGGCAGTTTAAGGTTTACATCACCCCGGCTCTGGAGCTGGAGATATTTGCCGGTGAAAAGAAAGTAAAGACCATGCCCAAGCCCGGCGTAAGTGACGATGAGCAAAAGGCAAAGGCGGCGTATGAGGGCTTCAAGGAGCTTAAAAAGCAGCTCAAAAACGTGATAACCACCCAGCGTGCAAGGCTTGAATATGTGCTTATGTGCGACAGGCGCTGGACGCAGGACAAGTGGAACGAGCTGTTTGTGAAAAACGCCGTGATGAACTGCTTTGCGATAGGGCTTATCTGGGGCGTTTACGAAAACGGGGCGCTCAAAGAGAGCTTCCGCTACATGGACGACGGCAGCTTTACAAATGCCGAGGGCGATGAATACCTGATACCCGAGGAAGCGATGATAGGGCTCGTTCACCCGATAGAGCTGACCTTGGAGCAGAAAGCGCAGTGGAAGGAGCAGCTTGAAGACTTTGAGATAGCCCAGCCCTTTGAGCAGATAAACCGCCCCGTATACCTGCCAACAGATGAGGAGCTCAAAGCAAACAAGCTCTCACGCTTTGAGGAGGTAGAGCTCAACAGCCTGACCCTTTTAAACAAGATGGCAAAGCTCGGCTGGTACAAGGGCTATGCTGAGGACGCAGGCTTTTTCTACTACTTCTACCGTGATGACACCGCCCGCAGGGTGAAAAACGCTGACGGCAGCGAGACTAAGGAGGGCTTCGGCGTAATGCTTACCTTCTCGGGGGCAAGCGTTGTGGTCTACGATTACGAGGGCGAGGAGGTAACTACCGAAAAGCTCATATTCTTCAAAGCGGGCGACCACCCGGACTATTACAGCAAGGAAGAAAAGGGCTTTCTTAAAATAAGCGATGTAAGCCGCCGTTATTTCAGCGAGATAGTTATGCAGCTGAGTGCCGTGCTTGTTAAAAAGGCGGAGGAATAATAACAACAGCAATAAAAAACGACCCGCAGGGCATTGAAGCCCTGTGGGTCGCTTTCTTATCATGTTATTCGCCGTTTACGTATTTCTGCGCATCTGCCATGGCGGCGTTAAGCTCTGCCTGCGCTTCAAGCTCTGACAGGCTGCTTTCAAACTGCGTGCTGCCCACCGACTTTGAAGCGGCTATCTTCGCATCGGCTGCGGCGTTTCTTGCTTCGAGCATCGAGAGGCGTGTCTTTGCCTCGTTTATCTCATCGACCATTTTGTCGTGAAGCTCTACCGCCTTATGTCTTGTGTCAAACACCTGCTCACGCTGGGGTGCAAGGTCTTCTGCCTTTTTGTCATACTTGTATTTCTCACCGAGAAAGACCTTTGCATCTTCCTGGCTGCCTGCCGCAAGGGCTTTTTTTGCGTAGGCTGCGTATTCCTCGCCCTTTGCCTTATAGGCGCTTATGTCATTATCGAGCTTGCTCAGACGCTGGGTAAGCTCACCCACCTGCTCTCTTACATCTGCCAGCTTTACCGTCAGGTCGGCAAGCTGCAATTTAAGCTCGCTCTTTTCGTCCTGCTTATCAAAAAGCCCCATTGCTGCGCCCCCTTACGTGTTTATATTGTTATCCATATTATCGTATTTCTTTTTGAGCTCGTCTACCTCTGATGTGTCGTAGATATTCGGCGCGGGCGTGGGGTTATTCACCGTTGCCCCTGCGTTGCTCTGATAGCCCGCAGTGCTGAATGAGTTAAGGTCCTGATCAAGGATTTGCTGTGCCTTGTTCATCTCGGCGAGCTTGGCTTTCTTCTTCTTTGACCACCAGGTAAGCAATACCACCAACACAACTATTATCAGCACGAATATCAGCGCTATCCACCCGTATTTCGGGGTGACTGTCATCATTCTGTCGGCAGACTCACGGAATGCCTTTGAGAACATCTCATCCTCGTCTAAGTCTGAGTAATAGTAGTGGTCGATATAGTCAAGCAGTATCTCGCCTGCCTCGTCGTCAATCACCGTCTTTGCCTCAGTGCCCACAAGGTAGAATGAGTGGTACTGCCCGTCCTTTTCCTGGAACACCAGTAAAAGGTGCGCCTGGTCGGTGAAATGGGCATCGTACACCTCATTTGCGTACTTCTTCTCAGCTGCTTTTGAATAGTCGTTTCCGCCTATATCATCGGTTATCACAAGGTAGGGCTGCACGCCCGTTTCCTCGTAGAAGTGCTTCATGCCGTCTTCAAGGACGCTTGACGACTTTATCCAGCCCAGATGGTCTTCATAGTAATCCTGTGACACTGACTGGGAGGGAGAGTCGAGCTTTTCTCTCTCGACAGTGGATTTCTGTATACCGCCTGCTGAGTTGTCTGATATGAACTCTGCAAGCAAATACAAGCAGAATACGATTATAAAAATGATCAGACCTGCTTTATCGGAGCTTTTGGTGCTTGACACCGAGCGCCGCCTCGGGTTGCTGCCCGAGATTATAGATCCGAGAATATAGCCCCCCACAAAATCGCCCGATGAGCTGCTGTGGTGAGAGCTGTGATAGCTGCTGTGATAGCTGCTGTGGTGTGAGCTGCTGTGGTGTGAGCTGCTGCTGAAACTGCTCCTGTGCGTTGAGCCGCCCGAGTGTGAGCCAAAGCCCCTCGACCCGCCGAAGCTGCCGCCTCCGCCTCCGCCTCGTCCTGCTCTGCCCATAGTCATTACCTCTTTTCGTGTGTTAGAAGTAAGGGGTGAGAGGTAAGAGGTAAGAAAGTGCCGCTGCTGACAGTTTTCTTACTTCTTATTTCTCACCTCTTACATCTAATATACCAAATTTTCCCCTTCTTGTCAAGCAAAAAAGCCCCTGCTGTGCAGGGACTTTTCGCTTTGTTATCCGTTTTGCTGTCAGTTTTGCTTTTATTATTCTACATAGTCGTCATACTCTACATAAACGTTTCTCTTGAAGCTGTCGGGGGCGAGAGTTTTGAGGTCTGCTGTGTCTATTACCTCGAAGCTGTCAGCGCTTACTGAAACTATGCCGCAGTCATTGAAGAGGTAGTAAACATCGCCTATGAATATAGCTCTTGTGAACTGCTTGTAGAGGTCATAGTAGTAGTAATCTTCATCCCTGTGCTCGTCTGTGTACTTGTAGACATCGGTGCTGTCCTTATATTCGCCGACAAGCTGTAAGCCCTTGTCATCGGTGTAGCTGTAGAACTTGTAGCCTGTGGTGTAGATGTTGAACTTTTCGTCATCATCGTCATTGTAGTAGTAGGTGTACTCTTCCTCGGTGTAGGGGAATGCTATGATGTTTTTGCCGCCGTCTATGAGCAGTGCCTTTTCATCGTAGGTAGCAGGGCTTGAAATGTAGTGGTAGGAGTTTTCTGTGGTTTTATCCATTATAAGCTCGACCTTGTCAAGCTCCTTGACATCGTTCGGGTCAGAGTTATCGTAAACAGAGAGTTTAAGGCCTGTTACACGCCCGTGCTCCTCCTCTGCGGTGTTGCCAAAGCCCACGAGCCTGCCATCTGTGAATGCTCTCATGTGTGTCGAGAAGCCGGGCATCTTAAGCTCGCTGACTATTGTGGGGTTCTTGGGGTCGCTAAGGTCTATGGCAAAGAGGGGGTCTGTCTGCATGAAGGTCACAACGTATGCGTAGCTGCCCTCAAAGGTCACGCTCTTGATGACCTCGTTGTCGCCGAAGCTCTCGGACTTGCCTATCGTTTCGAGCTTGTCGTCAAGGGTATAGAGGTAGTTGTTGTAAAGGTTCTTGTATTCTATCTCGTCATAGTGCTGCTCGCCAATAACTGCTCTGAGCACGCCGTTTTCATAATCGAGCGAGTATCTGTCCTTAAGGCTGCCTTCGATAAGTGTGCTTGCCATAGGTGCGAGTGTGCCGTCCTTTGTGTCAAACATTGTAAGGCGTGTGTACTGCGTCCACTTGTCATCGTTGCTGTCGGCAAATGTGCCTGTAAGCACCAGCCTGTCAGCGCACTGGTATATCTCATGGGTAAAGCCCAGGGCTGCCTTTATGCTTACGGGTCTGCACTGTGCATTTGTGTCGATGAGCGAAACTGTGGTGCAGCCGTAGTTTTCCTTTATCTTGTCGGTAGGCACGAAGATATCGCCCGAGCTGATGTAGTGAGATTCGCCGTTTACCGTGTATACGGGTGCGAACTCGGGAACGCCCGTCTCATCATAGGTGTCATAGTAGTTGATGCCCGACATAACTGTGAGGTAGAGCTTGCCGTCAACCATTCTCGAGTTTGAATAACTGCCCTGAATGGTGTATTTGCCCGAGGGGGTTATGTTGTTTATATCTTTAACGTTAAAGGTAACAACGTTGCAGGTGGGCTTATACATCTGCGTTTCTTCGCACTTTTTCCTTGTCTCGTCTATCCAGTAGGTATAGCGGTAGGGGTTCCGGCTTTGCAGTACAACTGTCAGCGTGCCGCCGTCAAGATACATCTCCTGCGCTGTGGAGTTTTTATAGTCCTCACCGTAGAGCTTGCTGAAGTCTATCAGCTGCTCCTCCATCTTGCCGTTGTCACAGTCAACTGCGAATATATTGCCGCCTGCGAGGTAGAATATGTTCTTGCCGTCGGTCTTGACGATATCAGCCTCGTCAATGCCCTTTTCCTGGGTGTAGGTCTCTGAGTGGCCGGCATTTGCATTGCTTGTGCCCTGGGTGTCTGATGCAGCTGCGCTTTTTTTTGCATTATCCGGTGCTGCCTCGGCTTCATCAGCTATTGCAGTATCATCGTTCATCTCTAACTCTAAAGAGCGGTCAATTCCTCTGGCGGAATAATAGTTCTGCACGCTGCAGTTCTCTTTAAGGAAGTCGTTGAGCTCATCATAGCTAAGTGACTGAAGCCCTGTGAGCTCGATAGTCTTTGTTTCTTCAAAGCCGGGCTCTGCCGAGCTGCTGCCGTCATCTGTAAGGCTGCTTGATATGAGCTTGCCTGCCTGTGATGAAGATGATGTCTTGATAGGGCTTGACTTCTTGTCAAAGTAGCCTGTGC
>JAFYET010000215.1 GCA_017544125.1 Ruminococcus sp.
CTTGCCGGGGCGCAGTCTGTCTTTCTTGACGATGTTTTCAGGCGGAATGTCTATGCAGCCTGTTTCGGAAGAAAGTATAAGGAAGCCGTCCTTGGTGATGCAGTATCTCGAGGGGCGCAGACCGTTTCTGTCAAGAACTGCACCCATTACCTCGCCGTCAGAGAAGAGTATGGAAGCAGGTCCGTCCCAGGGCTCCATCATCGTTGCGTAATACTGGTAGAAGTCATACTTGTCCTTTGATATATCCCTCATATTGCTCCAGGGCTCGGGAATTGATATCATAACAGCGAGCGGCAGCGGCATACCTGACATTACCATGAATTCAAGCGCATTGTCAAGCCTTGCCGAGTCTGAGCCGTTTACGCCCAGTACAGGCAGTATGCTGCTCATATCCTCAGCGAGTGCCTTGCAGTGCATGGTTTCTTCACGGGCAAGCATCTTGTCGGCGTTGCCTGTGATGGTGTTTATCTCACCGTTGTGAACGATAAGGCGGTTGGGGTGTGCCTTCTCCCAGCTGGGTATGGTGTTTGTGGAGAAGCGGCTGTGAACCATTGCGATAGCCGAAACATAATCCTTCTCCTGTAAGTCTTTATAGAATGCCCTCAGCTGCCCTACCAGGAACATACCCTTGTAGACAACAGTTCTTGATGAGAGGGAGCATACATAGCTGTGCTCGTTTGCCTGCTCGAATATGCGCCTTGCTATAAAGAGCTGCCTGTCAAAGGGCAGACCCGGCTCGACGTTTTCCGGGCGCTTTACAAAGCCCTGTGAAATAAAGGGCATACTTTCTTTTGCACGGGTGCCGAGAATATCAGAATCCTTTGGAACGTCACGCCAGCCAAGCAGCTGCATACCTCTCTTGCTGAGTATTACCTCAAACATCTTCTTGGCTACGCTTCTTTTGAGCTCGTTCTGGGGGAAGAAGAACATACCCACGCCGTAGTCGCCGCTCTGACCTATCTCAAAGCCCAGCTCCTTGCACTTTCTGTGGTAGAGCGAATCGGGTATCTGTGTGAGTATGCCCACACCGTCGCCCGTCTTGCCCTCGCCGTCCTTGCCGGCACGGTGTTCGAGCTTCTCAACGATAGACAAAGCGTCAGACACTACCTTGTGTGAGCGCCTGCCCTTGATGTTGACAACAGCACCAATGCCGCAGCTGTCATGCTCAAAGCTCTTGTTGTACATTCCTTCCTGCTGATAGACTTCTCTGCCCGGATTTTCCATTTCTTTCACCTCATGTGTTTTATGCAGTGCAATAAAAAAACGCCTTTACGGGTCACACCGTAAAGACGTATACACACAAACAAAAAAGCAAAGGCATACTTCGGGTGCTACCCATAAAGAACGCCTTTGCTCTTCATAACAAATATTAGCATACTTAGTGGCAAAAGTCAAGATATTCGGGGCATTTTTCAAAGATTTGTGAAAAGTTAACACAAAGCAATTTCTATTCCTGTCAGCTTTGTGCTATTTTTTACGATTTGACAAAAACCCCCTTGACAAACGCTTTTCGGTCTGCTATAATTTGGGCATAGACAGCAACGAGGCTGCGAGCTACTTTGAGTTCGCAGTCTTTTTTTGTATATTCAGCACTGGCTTTATATGCACATTGTTGCCGTATATGTTTTTTATACACAAGGGAGTGTATGAGTTTTATTTTCCGACTCATACGCTCCTTATTTTTTAGGAGGGATTCTCTATGGATATGGAAAAGATCTTGGAACTGATCGGTGAACAGAACTCCGCAATATTCGGTGTCTGGTTCATGATCGCAGTTGCGCTTGTGTTCTTCATGCAGGCGGGCTTTGCAATGGTGGAGACGGGCTTTACAAGAGCCAAGAACGCCGGCAACATCATAATGAAAAACCTTATGGACTTCTGCATAGGCACGGTGGCATTCATCGCTATCGGCTTCGGGCTCCTGCTCGGTGAAGATGCCTGCGGTCTTATCGGTAAGCCCGGCTTTGATATCTTCACAAGCTATGACAGCTTTGCATGGGATCAGTTCGTTTTCAACCTTGTGTTCTGCGCAACTACCGCAACGATCGTTTCGGGCGCTATGGCAGAGAGAACTAAGTTCTTATCCTACTGCGTATACTCGGGCGTTATCTCAGCCCTCATCTACCCGATCGAGGCTCACTGGATATGGGGCGGCGGCTGGCTCGCACAGCTGGGCTTCCACGATCTCTCAGGCTCATGCGCTATACATATGGTGGGCGGTATCTGTGCCCTTATCGGCGCTAAGATGGTCGGTCCCCGTATCGGTAAGTTCACAAAGACCAAAGACGGCGAGATAAAGACTAACGCTATCCCCGGTCATAACCTCACACTGGGCGCACTTGGCGTGTTCATTCTGTGGTTTGGCTGGTACGGCTTCAACCCCGCAGCTGCAAGCGAGGTAGGTCAGCTTGATTCTATCTTCCTTACTACAACAGTAGCCCCCGCAGTTGCAACGGTTGTTTGTATGATATTCACATGGCTCAAATACGGCAAGCCTGATGTTTCAATGTGCCTTAACGCTTCTCTTGCAGGTCTTGTGGGCATCACCGCAGGCTGCGATGTGCTCGATTGCTTCGGCGCAATAATGGTCGGCGTTGTATCCGGTCTTTTAGTATGCTTCGGCGTATGGCTCCTTGACTATAGGCTGCATATCGACGACCCAGTCGGTGCAGTTGCAGTTCACTGCATGAACGGTATCTGGG
The DNA here is from genome assembly GCA_017544125.1 of Ruminococcus sp. Taxonomy (GTDB): domain Bacteria; phylum Bacillota; class Clostridia; order Oscillospirales; family Ruminococcaceae; genus NK3A76. The sequence goes on from JAFYET010000215.1 coordinate 2,703, forward strand.
GCACACTGGCAGTCGGTCTGTTTGCTACATCTTCCGCACCCGGCTATAACATCCAGCTCGAGGCAGGCGGCATCAAGAACGAGGGTCTTTTCTACGGCGGCGGCTTTGAGCAGCTGGGCTTACAGGCACTCGGTACAGTTTCAGTTGCTGCATGGGCAGCAGCTGCTATCACTATCACATTCCTTATCATAAAGGCAACTCTCGGTCTGCGTGTTTCCGAGCAGGAAGAGATCATAGGTCTTGACGCAACAGAGCACGGTCTTGTATCTTCTTATGCAGACTTCGCTCCTTCAATGGGTGAGATATCCATGCACGGCTATACCAAGGACGATGCAAAGAGCGTTGCCAAGGTGCCTGCTCACCCGCCTGTATCTGTTGAAAAGGCAGTTGAGGTCGAGAGCTACACTACTGACATCGACAGGGCTAAGTTTACAAAGATAGTTGTTGTATTCAAGCAGACTAAGCTCGCTGAGTTTATCCACGCTATGGATCAGATAAGCATCACAGGTATCACAGTTACAAACGTTATGGGCTGCGGTATGCAGAGCGGCGCAAAGAACTACTACCGTGGTACTGCCGTTGAAACAACACTTCTGCCTAAGGTAAAGGCTGAGATAGTTGTCTGCAAGGTGCCTGCACGCACTGTTATAGACGCTGCTAAGTCTGCACTCTACACAGGCAGCTACGGCGACGGTAAGATCTTCGTTTACGATATCGAGAACGTAATAAAGATCCGTACCGGTGAGGAGGGCTATGATGCTCTTCAGGACAGCGACGAATGATCCTACCACCTGAAATATAAAACAGCCGCCTGCGGTGATGAGCAAATGCACTCATCACTGCGGGCGGTGTTTTTGTTTAAACCAAATGCTTTTTTTAAAACCGAACGGTTTCCAAAAAAACCGAACGGTTCCCAAAAAAACCCGATATAGATAAAGAAAAAGAAAAAGATAAAGATACAGATATAGAGACAGACAGAGAGACAGACAAAGAGAAAGCCCAGGAGAAAGACAATGTGTCTGTGAATGGCTTTTACTGTGACTGCTGACGGACGGGCGGTCGGGCTGATGTGACAGACCTTTGAAATATTTGTCAAAACATACAATAACACTTATATCAACTTAAGAAAATCATAAGAAAAGTCAATTGACATTTTATTAACAGGTGTGCTATAATAATAAGGTATGTAATAAGTATGAAAGCGGTCGATAAAATGATAACCGATATTATAAAACAGCTTGAAAAAACTGCCGCACGCTTCCCCGATAAGGTGATGTTTTGCGATGAGGGCGGCGGCCTTACCTTTTCGCAGGTGAGGGATAAGGCAAAGAGCCTTGCTTCGGCACTTCTGCCTATGACGCAGGGGAGAAAGCCCGTTGCCGTCATGAGCTCACGCTGCTCGCTGACACC
>JAFYET010000216.1 GCA_017544125.1 Ruminococcus sp.
GGGCGTGCGTCCGAAGGGGGTACGGGGGGCGAGCGGAAAGCCCCCCGACCAAATCGCTGGGGTGGCACACCCCTTGCCTTAGCGAACAGCGCCCTACCCTACACCACATAAAAAAGCTCCCACCCGGGGAGCTTTTTATTATGCCCTGATTCACGCTTATCGGAGAAGCTGTAACACCGACGAAGGTGCCTGATTTGCCTGCGCAAGCATAGCCTGAGCAGCCTGTGTAAGAGTGTTGCCCTGCGTGTACTGCATCATGGTCTTAGCCATGTCTGTGTCACGTATGCGGGAGTTTGCATCGGTGATGTTTTCGGAAGCAGTGTTTAAGTTGTTCATCGTGTAGTCAAGCCTGTTTTCAAGAGCACCAAGGCTTGCACGCTGCGAGGATACTTCGTTTATAACGTTTCTTACGTCCTCGGCTACCTTTGAGGCTATCTCCTGATTTGAGATGTTGAGCGTAAAGCCGTTGCTGTATTTTGATTCGGCGTTCTTTGTGACATTTACCTTGCCGGCTACTGTTCCGCTCGTTGTCATGCCCTTGAACAGCGAATCTGTGTGGAAGCTCTTTATGCTCACACTCAGCTTGTCGGAAGCTGTCGATGTCTCGCCTATCTGTAAGGTCAGTGCGTTGCCACTTGTGACTATATCGGTCTGATCGGCTGCCGGCAGCTGTTCGGCAGGCTCTTTTGATATAGCTGAATTTGTGCCGTCGGTCGTGTATTTCAGATATGTGGTCGATGCGGTTCTTCCTGCCTCCATCGAGCCGTCCATAAGTTTTAGCTCGTTGAAGTTTGCTGTTGAAGCTATCCTGTCTATCTCGGCGCAGAGCTGATTTACCTCGTCCTGTAATGCCTGACGGTCAACGCCCGTTCTTGATACAGCATCGGTCGAAAGCGTAAAGTCCTCGGTGGCAGCTGTGTTCTTGGCACCTGCTGCTGTGCCGTTTGCTGTACCCCCGACCTCATACGTGCCGTTTGCCGACTTTTCAGCAAGCTCTACTATGCGGTTGAGCATATCGTGAACTTCGCCCATGTAGCCCTCAGCAGTCTTTATCAGCGAAGCGCCGTCCTGTGCGTTCTTTGAAGCGGTGTCAAGCGCCTTTATCTGGGCTTTCATCTTTTCGCTTATCGCAAGACCCGAAGCATCATCGGCAGCTCTGTTTATCCTGAAGCCTGTTGATAGCTTTTCAAGATTGCCTGCTACTGTTGAATTGTTCTTGTTAAGTGCATTGTTGGCGTTTATCGCCATAGTGTTCGTTCTTACTACCATACTCATAATAAATACCTCCATGCTTGTTGATTCCGGCTTCCCTGCCGCTATGAGTTGTATGTGGGCTGTGCGCTGCCCTATACTATATTTATCGAAAAAATACCCCGGCTTTTTAAGTGGTGATATTGTATAAATTTTTTGTGTTTAATTTGGTAACAATGCCGTAAGCCCTTGCAAATCGGGGGAAAGTGTGGTATAATTAAAAGCGTAAATAATTATGAGCGATTGAGTCTGCGGCGGCGGAACGGGGGCTTTCGGCATCAGCTCCGATGATGCCAGCGCCACCCTGAACCCCTTCGGATACAAATTCTTGCGGTCAAAAGAAAACTGCCCCAAGACATAACCGCTCTGAACAATAATTGATACGGAGGTTTCATATTATGAGAGCAGTAGTTGCTGTAATAGGTAAGGACGCAGTTGGCATACTTGCAAAGGTGTCTACAAAGTGTGCGGAATATAATGCAAACGTAGTCGAGGTGTCGCAGTCTGTCCTCGAGGATATTTTTGCTATGACTATGCTTGTTGATATATCAAGGCTCAATAAGGAGTTTACCCTGCTTGTTGATGACCTGTCGGCTATGGGCAGGAGCATGGGTCTTGAGATACACACCATGCATGAAGATATCTTCAAGGTAATGCATGAGGTATAAGGAGTTAGCGTACAATGATTAAGACATACGATATACTTGAAACTATCAGAATGATACAGAACGAGTGCCTTGATATAAGAACCATAACCATGGGCATCTCGCTTCTTGACTGTATCGACGCTGATATAGATAAGGCCTGCCAGAAGGTCTATGATAAGATAACCACTAAGGCAAAAGACCTCGTCAAGGTCGGTGAGGATATCGAGAAAGAGCTGGGTATCCCGATAATCAATAAAAGGCTCTCGGTAACTCCTATCGCTATCGTTTCGGCAGCGTGCGGCTGCTCGCCTGTGCCTTTTGCAAAGGCGCTCGACGCTGCTGCAAAGGCAGTGGGCGTTAACCTTATCGGCGGCTACTCCGCACTCGTGCAGAAGGGCTTCTCTGCCGGCGACCTCGAGCTTATAAACTCTATCCCCGAGGCACTTGCCTGCACTGAGCGTGTATGTTCGTCGGTAAATGTCGGCTCTACCAAGACGGGTATCAACCTCGATGCCTGCAAGCTCATGGGTCAGATAATAAAGGATACCGCCGAGGTCACTAAGGATAAGGCTTGCTTCGGCGCTGCAAAGCTGGTGGTGTTCTGTAATGCCGTTGAGGATAACCCCTTTATGGCAGGCGCTTTCCACGGCGTTGGTGAGCCTGATTGTATGATAAACGTGGGCGTTTCGGGTCCCGGTGTCGTAAGGGCAGCCCTTGCAAAATACCCCGATGCCGATATCACCCAGATAAGCGATATAATCAAAAAAACTTCGTTCAAGATAACAAGAGTGGGTCAGCTGGTCGGCACTATGGCTTCAAAGAGATTGGGCGTGCCTTTCGGTATAGTTGACCTCTCCCTTGCCCCTACTCCCGCTGTTGGCGACTCGGTGGCTCATATCTTAGAGGAGATAGGTCTTGAACAGTGCGGCACACACGGCACGACCGCCACCCTCGCCCTGCTCAATGACGCTGTCAAGAAAGGCGGCGTAATGGCTTGCTCGTCTATCGGCGGTCTTTCGGGCGCATTTATCCCTGTTTCTGAGGACGCAGGTATGATAGACGCAGCACGTTCGGGCGTTCTCACCATAGAAAAGCTCGAAGCTATGACGGCTGTCTGCTCCGTGGGTCTTGATATGATAGTTATCCCCGGCGATACCACACCCGATACGATAGCCGCTATCATCGCAGACGAGGCTGCTATCGGTATGGTCAACTGTAAGACCACGGCTGTCCGTGTGGTTCCTGCGATAGGTAAGGACGTTGGCGAGGAGCTTGACTGGGGCGGTCTGTTCGGCTGCGGCCCTGTAATGCCCCTTAAGAAAGCCAGCGCATCTAAGTTCATAAACCGTGGCGGTCAGATACCTGCACCGCTGCATTCATTGAAGAACTAACAGCGTTGTAAAGCACATAAATTAAGAAGGTTTTGGAGTCAAGCCCTTGTCCTCAAAAAGGGCTTGCAGGTCAAGGGCAGAGCCCTTGCGAGGTTTGGAGCGGA
>JAFYET010000217.1 GCA_017544125.1 Ruminococcus sp.
AATATGTTATAATATATATTCACACTATTACTTATAGAAGGAGGAAAGGTCTGTGATAAACGAGAATGCAAGAAAGCTTCTTTGCAAGCAGTTTGTTAACAACAACACGATAGACCCCAAGTTCTTTGACAAATATGTTGTAAAGAGAGGGCTGCGCAATGCCGACGGAACAGGCGTGCTTGCGGGGCTTACCAATATATGTAACGTTCACGGCTATGTTATAAACGAGGGTGAAAAGGCTCCTATCCAGGGTCAGCTAATATACAGAGGCTATAATATAAATGACCTGGTGGGTAATGTTATAAAGGAGAACCGCTTCGGCTATGAGGAGATAGTTTACCTGCTGCTCATGGGCGACCTGCCGTCAAAGGACGAGCTTACCGCTTTCTCGCAGATAATTGCCGAGAACAGAGAGCTGCCCGAGAATTTCTTTGAGGATATGATACTTAAATCACCCTCACCGAATATAATGAACAAGCTGGGCAGGTCGGTGCTGTCGCTCTATTCATATGACGACGACCCCGAGAACCGCTCACCCGAGGTGGAGATGGCTACGGCTATATCCATAATCTCAAAGCTGCCGAACATAATGGTTTCGGCTTATCAGGTAAAGAAGCGTGCGTATGACAACCAGAGCATGATACTTCACCCGCTGGTTAAGGAGCACTCGACAGCCGAGATGATACTCTCGGCACTGCGCCCCGACAGGCAGTTTACCGATGCCGAGGCAAAACTGCTTGATATAATGCTTATGATACACGCAGAGCACGGCGGCGGCAACAACTCGACATTTACCTGCCGTGTGCTCACATCGTCTGGCACTGACCCCTATTCGGCATACTCGGCAGCTATCGGCTCGCTGAAAGGTCCCCGTCACGGCGGCGCAAATGCCAAGGTCACCAGTATGCACGATGTTATAAAGAAGACCGTCAAGAACTGGGAGGACGAAGGCGAGGTAGCCGACTGCCTCAGAAAGATACTCAGAAAAGAGCTGCACGATAATTCGGGGCTCATCTACGGTATGGGGCACGCTGTATATACCCTCTCTGACCCGAGAGCGGTGATACTCAAGTCAAGCGCCGAGAAGCTCGCAAAGGGCACCGAGTTTGAAAAGGAATTCAACCTCTTAAAGCTCATAGAGGAGCTTTCGCCCGAGCTTTTTGCTGAGGTAAAGGGCTCAACAAAGGTGATGTGCGCAAATGTTGATATGTACTCGGGGCTTGTTTACAGAATGCTCGGCATTCCCGAGGATCTGTTCACGCCGCTGTTTGCAGTGTCGAGAATGGCAGGCTGGGCTGCACACCGCTTTGAAGAAATGGTTACAGGCAAGCGTATAATCAGACCTGCATATAAGTCAGTTATCAGAGAAAAGGCTTACATACCGCTTGAAAACAGATAATACAACAAAACCAAAGGTCGCCCTTTTGCAACAGCCTTTTTGCGGAGGGCATAAATGAAAGGTTTTTACAAAGTATTTGAGTGGGTATTTGCTTTTTTCTTTGAGTTTTGCGCTATCGGTATGTTTGCAACAGGTGATATGGCACTTATCGGCGGCGTATTTGCACTTGCTCTGGGCTTTTTTATGACACCGGTTTTTGATAGGCTCATAGGCAGGGAGGATATGCCCGAAAAAACAATTATTGGCAAGATAGCTGTGGCGTGGTGCTTATGTTCGTTATAGTAGGGGTGTTTTACCCCGATTAGAATTAGGAATAGTCTGAGCCGCTGTGTGGTGCGCAGCGGCTTTTTTCTCTGTAAAAAAATCGTTAAATCATTGACAAGGGGGTGGCATTGTAGTATAATAAAAGGGTAGTATTATATCTAAAATCTATTAAAAGGAGTTTTTAAAATGAACAAGAGTGTAAGAAAAGCAATTATCGCAGGCAACTGGAAGATGAACAAGACAAGACCCGAGGCTAAGGAGCTTTTAGAGGCTATCAAGCCCCTCGTAGCTAATGCAGAGGGCAAGGTAGAGGTCATCGCCTGCGTTCCTTTCACAAACCTTGAAACAGCTGTTGCTGCAACAGCTGGCTCTAACGTAAAGGTCGGCGCTGAGAACGTTCACTTTGAGAAGAGCGGCGCTTTCACAGGTGAGATCTCCGCTGATATGCTCGTTGAGGTCGGCGCTGAGTATGTAGTTATCGGCCACAGCGAGAGAAGACAGTATTTCGGCGAGACAGATGAGACAGTAAACAAGAGAACTATCGCAGCTCTTAACGGCGGTCTTAAGCCTATCGTATGCGTAGGTGAGCTCAAGTGGGAGCGTGAGTGCAACATCACCGAGGAAGTTATCGCTCGTCAGATCAAGCTCGACCTCTGGTCTTTAACAGCAGAGCAGGTAAAGAAGGTAGTTATCGCTTATGAGCCTGTATGGGCTATCGGCACAGGTCTTACAGCTACTCCCGACCAGGCACAGGAGGTCTGCGCATTCATCAGAGCACAGCTCGCTAAGCTCTATGATCAGGCAACCGCTGATGCAGTTACTATCCAGTACGGCGGCTCTATGAACGCAGGCAACGCAGCTGAGCTTCTTGCAAAGCCTGACATCGACGGCGGTCTTAAGCCTATCGTATGCGTAGGTGAGCTCAAGTGGGAGCGTGAGTGCAAC
>JAFYET010000218.1 GCA_017544125.1 Ruminococcus sp.
CTCGCAGAGTGGATATGACACCTCCCCTTTCAGGGGAGGCAGATTAGTGCCATAAGGGTACACATTAGTTCCCTTAGCTGATGATTACGCCTCCCCTGAAAGGGGAGGTGGCGCCGACGCCAAAGGCGGCGGTGACGGAGGGGTTCCCCCACAACTTCTCAATTTGTTTGTTTCCTCCATTAGCTTATCATAAATTTTTTAACTTGACTAAAGGTCATTGTTGATATATAATAGTATAGGTACGGTTAATAACTACTTCCATGCAGGAAAGAGATGACATATGAGAAAAAGGATAATAACGCTGCTGCTTGCGGGTATGATGCTTATACTCCTTGCCCCGGCTGTAATGGCTGAGGCATCGGCGGATATAGCGCTTTCAAAGCAGCATACCTTCCTCGGCGATGAGGTCACGGCAACTGTGACCTTTAAAAGCGATAAGAACGATATCGCCGATATACAGGGCAGCATAAGCTATAACGATAAGGTTCTTGAATACGTCAGCTGCGATGATGTGAGCTTTGCAGGGCGTGGCACGCTCGGCGTAAGGGCGTTTACCGACTCGGGCGCTGAGGGTAAGTATTCAATGACGATCACTTTCAAGACTATCGGTGAAGGCGACGGGTTTATAAGGCTTGTGAACTGCCGTATGACCGACAGCACGCAAAGCGGCGTGCAAAGCCCCTCGGCAGAGGCAAGCATTGAGGTTCAGGGCAGCGCCGAAACTACCGAAAAGCCCAAGGAGACCACAGCACAGACCGAGAAGCCCGATGACAGCACAACAACCACCACCGCCCCCGAGGAAAGCTCATCGCCTGACGACACACAGACAGAGCAGACCACCACCACCGCCCCGGCGCAGACAAACAAGCCCGCCGACGGCGAGATACCCGAAGGCAAACTCGCAGAGCTTAAGATCTCAACAGGCTATATCTCCCCCGCATTCTCATACGATGTGCTGGAGTATGATATAAAGGTGCCCCACGACTGCACATGGCTCGACCTGGAGGGCGTTCCCTCGCTCGAGGGCGGCTATATATGGTATACCGGCGATGAAAACGTCTATGACGGCGTTATCACAAGAACTATCGCCGTGCGTGACAGCCTTGGCAACGAGACGGTGTATACATTCCACATAAGCCGCATGACCGCCGAGGAGGAGGAGAGCTTTGTGACCTCCACCGTCACCTCCGCCCCCGAAAGCACTAAGGAAGTCACCACCACCACCCGCAAGCTCTCGCTCGATAAGAAAAGCACCTCGTTCAAAAAGCTCATAGCAGGTGCGGGCATTGTTGTGGTAGTTATCCTCGTGGTGATAGTCTCCCTCGTTTCAAGCAAGAGCTCCAGCAAAAAGCGCAAGCGCATAAAGCAGAGCAAGCGAAAGAAATAATATATCAGTACATAAAAACGGACTGTCAACCGACAGCCCGTTTCTTTTTTACTCTATTACCGCATTTGCCAGCATCAGCTTTATGCGGTTTTCCTGATTGACCCTGGTAGCGCCCGGGTCGTAGTCGATAGCCACGATGTTCGCATCGGGGTATGCCTGCTTGATAACTCTTGACATTCCCTTTGCAACTATGTGGTTGGGCAGACAGCCGAAGGGCTGTGTGCAGATGATGTTCTTAGCGCCCGTCTCGGCAAGCGCTGCCATTTCGGCGGTTATCAGCCAGCCCTCACCCATCTTGACACCCTGATGAATGTACTTGTCAGCACATTTTCTCAGGTGCTCAAAGTCATGCGGCGGCTTGAATACGCCGTGGTCTTTGATGACCTTTATCTGCTGCTTCTGATATCTGTAAAGCACGTTGTAGCCTATCTTGTAAAGCAGTGACGATTTGTCCTTTTTATCGTACAGTATTGCATCATTTACCGAGTCGGATGCGCAGTAGAGCACAAAGTCAAGCAGCCCCGGCACGTTCGGCTCGCACCCCTCAGAGAGCAGGAACTCGTTTAAGTGGTTGTTTGCAAGTGGCGAATACTTTACGTATATCTCCCCCACTATGCCCACGACGGGCTTTTTCTCTTTCCTGCGGGGTATTGCAGCAAAGTCTTTGAGCATCGCCTTGTATATGGGCTTGGGCATCAGGTAGTCATTGGTGTCCATGAGCTTGACAAGCCTGTGCTGCCAGCGTGCTACCAGCTCATCGGTCATGCCCTTTGTTATCTCGTAGGGCTTGCACTGATTGTAGAGCAGCATCAGCATATCGCCATAAAGCACCGCATAGATAAGCCGCAGCGCAATTGCAGGTGTCATGGGGAATGCGGGGTTCTTTTCAAGCCCGCTGAAATTTAAGGATATAACAGGCACCTGCGGGTATTTGCTGGCAACTGCCTTTCTTATAAGGTGAATGTAGTTTGAAGCCCTGCACCCGCCGCCTGTCTGCGACATGATGAGCGCTGTTTTGTTGACATCGTACTTGCCGCTGTCAAGTGCGTCCATAAACTGCCCGATAACCAGCAGTGCCGGGTAGCAGGCATCGTTGTGGGTGTTTTGCAGCCCCTGATTTATGACGTTTTGCGAGTCATTTTCAAGCAGCTCCATATGATAGCCGTATTTTTCATATATCTTGATTATCAGCTTGAAGTGCATGGGCAGCATATCGGGAACGAGGATGGTGTAATCCTTCTTCATATCCTCGGTAAATATCGTGCGCTTTACTCTGCCCGATTCACTTACGTTATTTGGCATTTGCTCTTCCTCCTTACATACCTGCCATGGCAGGTACCTTCTTTGCTGCCTTCTGTGCGTCCTTCTCCTCCAGCGCCGCAGCCAGCGAACGCAGCCTTATCTTGGCAGCGCCGAGGTTGGTTATCTCATCTATCTTCAGCTGTGTGTAGAGCTTGCCCTTCTGTTCGAGAATAGCTCTTACCTCATCGGTGGTAACGGCATCTATGCCGCAGCCGAATGACACCAGCTGAACGAGCTGCATATCTTCATTCTCGCAGACATACTCAGCAGCCCTGTAAAGGCGTGAATGGTATGTCCACTGATTGAGCACATCAACAGCAGGCACGCTCACAAGCCCTGCCACGCTGTCCTCGGTAACTACCGCAAAGCCGAGCGATGCTATCAGCTTGTGTATGCCGTGATTTATCTCGGGGTCGATGTGATAGGGTCTTCCTGCGAGGACGATTATCTTTTCACCCTTCTCCCTTGCAGCGGCGATTATCTCAAGCGCCTTGGCTTCATTTGCTTTCTTGAAGCGCACCTGCTCGGAATATGCCTTGTTCAGGCACTCATACACCTGCTTTGGCGTAATGCCGTAGCGTGCAAAGCTCCTGCCGAGCACCTTGGCAACGTGCTTTTTGTTGTTAAGGTCAAGATAGGGCATGATGAAGTTGTCATCACTGAGCTTTTCGTTATTAGCCTTTAACAGCTCGGGGTAGTATGCAACAACGGGACAGTTGTAGTGATTGTCAGAGCCGCCCTCGTCTATGTTGTAGCTCATGCAGGGGTAGAATATAAAGTCAACGCCCTTTTCAAGCAGGCTCTCGATATGCCCGTGAGCTATCTTTGCAGGGTAGCACACCGTATCTGAGGGGATAGTCTGCTGACCCTTGTAGTATGTAGCCCTTGTCGATTCCTCAGAGAGCACCATCTCAAAGCCTAAGTTATAAAGCAGGCTGTGCCAGAAAGGCATAAGGTCATAGTAGCTCAGCGCTAACGGTATGCCCACCCTCGCCCTCGGGTTTACGGGCTTTTTGTTTTCAAGCTCAAGCAGCTTTTTGTATTTGTATTCTATCATATTCTCGGTGCGGTCGGTCAGCTTTATGCCTGCACCCTTTTCGCACCTATTGCCCGAGGTGAAGCGGTGCCCGTCGTTGAACCTTATGACCGTCAGCGAGCAGTGTGCCGTACAGCCGCCGCACTGCAATGCCGTTGCCTTGTATGAGAAATCCTCGAGCCTTTCCTTGGTTATAACTCTTGTTACGAAGCTATCGTCATTCCTCGTTCTCTCCATTGCGAAAAGCGCACAGCCGAATGCACCCATAAGCCCTGCAATTGCGGGTCTTATAACATTGCGCCCAAGCTCCTTTTCAAATGAGCGCAGCACTGCGTCATTTAAGAACGTGCCGCCCTGAACGACTATATTCTCGCCAAGCTCGTCTACGCTCTTGGCTCTTATTACCTTGTATATCGCATTCTTGATGATAGATGATGAAAGACCAGCCGAAATGTCCTCAACGGGTGCGCCGTCCTTCTGCGCCTGCTTTACCGATGAGTTCATAAACACCATGCAGCGTGAGCCGAGCTCAACAGGTGCCTTAGCAAAAAGCCCGAGCCTTGCAAAGTCGGCAATGGTATAGCCCATAGCCCCCGCAAAGGTCTGTATGAACGAGCCGCAGCCCGATGAGCAGGCTTCGTTGAGCATTATGCTGTCGATAGCCTTCTGCTTTATCTTGAAGCACGTGATATCCTGCCCGCCTATGTCTATTATAAAGTCAACATCGGGGCAGAAGAAAGCCGCCGCCTTGTAGTGCGCAACCGTCTCAACTATGCCGAAGTCAATGCCGAGGCCCGCCTTTATAAGCTCCTCGCCGTAGCCTGTTACGGCGCTTGCCTTTATCCTCAGCTTCGGGTTTGCAAGTGAATATATCTCTGAGAGCTTATCCTTTATAACGTCAAGCGGCTGACCCTTGTTTGAGCAGTAGTGCTGATATAAAAGCCCGCCGTCGGGGGTTATCAGCACCAGCTTGGTCGTGGTCGAGCCTGCGTCAACGCCTAAGTAAGCGTCGCCCTCATATGTCTTTATGTCAGCATATTTAAGGTCAGATTTTCTGTGGCGGTCAATAAAGTCATTATACTCCTGCTTTGTGGCAAACAGCGGCTCTGTGGTGGCGATAGTGTCCTGAGCCTTGGCGTTTGCCAGCTTGTCGCTTGCTTCTTTAAGGCTCATAGGCTCGCTCATCTTCATAGCGTGCAGTGCCGAGCCGTATGCCATAAAGCATGATGCCAGCTCGGGGAGAATTGCCTTGTCGCCAAGATCAAGCGTATCTATAAACGCCTGCCTTAGTGCCGATAAGAACGACAAAGGCCCGCCTAAGAAGAGCACGTTGCCCTCTATCTTTCTGCCCTGCGCAAGACCCGATACCGTCTGGTCAACCACAGCCTGGAAGATAGATGCCGAGATGTCTTCCTTCTTTGCACCCTGATTGAGCAGCGGCTGTATGTCTGATTTTGCGAAAACGCCGCAGCGTGATGCTATGGGGTATATCTTCTCGTGCTTTAAGGCAAGGTCGTTCATCGTGTCGGGTGTAACGCCCAAAAGCCCTGCCATCTGGTCTATGAATGCGCCTGTGCCGCCTGCGCATGAGCCGTTCATTCGCTGCTCAACGCCGCCTGTGAGGAAGATTATCTTCGCATCCTCACCGCCCAGCTCAACTACGACATCGGTGTCGGGGTAGCTCTTGTTAACAGCCGTGAACGCCGCAAAAACCTCCTGCACGAAGGTTATCTTTGCAGCATTTGCAATTCCCAGACCCGCCGAGCCTGTTATAGCTATCCTAAACATATCATCGGGGTAGAGCTCATTTATGGCAGCAAGCTGTGCCTGCACCGTCTCGCCTACCTTCGAGAAATGCCTTTCGTATTTTGTATAGATTATTTCCTCACCGTCAAGAATACAGGTCTTTACGGTCGTGGAGCCTACGTCTATGCCGAGACAATAAACCTTACTCATATCATTCATACCTCTTAATAATGCATAATCGATGTGTCCTGCCATGCAGGACGGTCCTATAAATCAACACTTAGAGTAATTATAACATACATTTATAAAAAAATAAAGGCTTTTCACAGTTTTTTCAGAATTAGTTGCAAGATGTGGGAGGTAAGAGGTAAGAAATGCCGCAGGATAACAAGGCTTCCACCATTTGCCAGCATAAAAAATTTGACATATCGGCGAAAATGTTGTATAATGAATATATTACAAATTGAAAACAAAAGTTTACAATTTCAGGAAAGGTGAATTATTTTGCATATTACAAGACATTCTCTGCGTATCACAGCGGCTGTAATTGCGGCGATGATATGCGCTCTTTTCATTGCATTTTCGGCATATACACCGAAGGCTCAGGCGCTTGTACATAACTCACGCTTTAAAAACTGCAAGAAGGTCTACGGCATAGACGTTTCAAAGTGGCAGACGGATATCAACTGGAAGAAGGTCAAGGCTGACGGTATCGACTTTGTCATCATCAGGCTCGGCTATTCCGACAGGCAGACGGGCGCTCACTGCACCGATGAAAAGTACCTAACAAACCTGAACGGCGCAAAAGCAGCCGGGCTCAAGGTCGGCGTTTACTACTACTCAACAGCCATAACCAAGGCTGAGGCTGTAAGCGAGGCAAAATATGTGCTGAGCGTTCTTAAAGGCACTCCCCTCGACCTGCCGGTGTATTTTGACCAGGAATGTGTCGAGGGCAGAGTCGTCCCCTCAAAGATAACCACCTGGAGCATGACCCAGTTTGCACTGGGCTTTATGGATACGATAAGCGCAGGCGGCTATCAGGCAGGCTACTATTCATATTACAGCTGGCTTTTAAGCGAGGTAGACCCCACACAGTTTGAGACAAAATACCCCGTGTGGATGGCAAACGTCACCAACCAGACAGATTACTCGGGCATATACAGTATGTGGCACTATTCCTTTACAGGCAAGGTAAACGGCATACCCACGGCTGTTGACAGAGATGTAATGTATGTTCCCACGCCCCCTGCAAAGGTCACGGGCGTTAAAGCCACCGTCAAGGTCAACAAGGCGGTAATAAGCTGGAACAAGGTCTCGGGCGCTGACGGCTACAGGCTTTACAGGACTCAGGGCGGCAACACTACCCTTGTGTGCGATGTAAGCTCTGACACCCTCTCGTTCACGGTAGATGCAACGCCTGTACAGACAAGCTACTATGTCTGCTCATATTCAAACAGCATGATAATGACCGAGAGCACACCCTCGGCTTCTGTCAGCGTTAAGGCAGATGTTCCCTACGGGCTTACATCTAAAAACGGGCTCAACAGCGTCACCCTTTCGTGGGAGGGGTTCAGCGGCGCTGCGGGGTATATAGTTTACTTTGACAAGGGCAGCGGCAAATACGAGTGGGCAGGCAGAACGAACACCACATCGCTTAAGATCAAGAACCTGACATCTAACACCAAGTATGATTTCGCAGTAAAGGCTTACTTCAACGCCGACGGCTCTTCTGAGTATCAGGAGGGTGTCAGCACCCTTTCGGGCATAAGCCTTACCCACCACACAGGCACACAGAATGTGCTTGCAACAAACCTTAAGCTGAAAACCAACGGCACTACCTCACAGACCCTCACCTGGAAAGCACCTTCGGGCATGGTTGACGGCTACAGGGTATACTTCTTTGATAAGGAGACGGGCAAATATAAGCGTGCCGCATCTGTAACAGGCAAATCAGCCACGATAACAGGTCTTACCCCCGGGCGTGAATATGCCTTTATGGTAAGGAGCTACTATAACACAGAAGATACGATGGTGCTCTCCCAGTACAGCGATATACTGTATACAGACACCCAGTCCACCAAGGTAACGGGAATAAAGACCACCGCAAGGAATGAAACATCTGTCACCCTTGCATGGACAATGGGCACTCAGGGCGAGGCTGAGGCATACAGGGTATATTCCTATGACAAGGCAGCCAAGAAATACACCCGCCTTGTGCAGACAGACAAGAAGTCATACACGGTAAAAGGGCTTACCCCGGGTACAGAATACACCTTCCTTATCAGGTCGCTTTATAAAAACGGGAGCGGTGCGGTGATACTCTCCGAGTATTCCGACCTCTGCACCACAGGCACTATGTCAAAGAAAGCGACAAACGTCAAGGTGTCGGCAAACTCCACTACCTACCAGACTATAAGCTGGACGGTCCCCAAAAACCAGCGTGTTGACGGCAGCAGGCTCTATGCCTATAATGCAACCACAAAGAAATACACAAGGCTTTGCGATGTCAAGACAAACAGCTTCAAGGTAACAAGGCTCAAAGCCAACACCAAGTATCACTACCTTGTGAGAACATACTACAAGGCAGGCGATGAGACTATACTCTCCACCTACTCGGCACTTATAGAGTGTGCCACCTGCGCCAAAGCCCCTGCCGGCCTTAAGGCATCAAGCGTCAAAGCAACATCACTTAAGCTCAGCTGGTCAAAGGTAGCGGGTATCACGGGCTATAATGTGTATACCGTTGACAGCAGCGGCAAATACACACAAGTCGCAAGCGTTACCACAAACAGCGCCAATATCACAGGTCTTACCAAAGGCAAGAGCTACACCTTTGCTGTAAGAGCTTACAGAAAGGTCGGCGGTGTCAGGTATCTGGGCTTCTCATCAAAGAAGCTGAGCGTGACTACAAAGAAATAACAGCTCACTCCCCCGAAATTGTGCTTTTCGGGGGATTTTTTTCGCCCAAAAAGGTTGAAAAAGCCTGCGTTATGTGTTATAATAACAGAGTATAGAATAAAACAAGATAAGAAAGGAAGCGATAATTTTGAAAGACTCACTTCTTTGGTATAAAAACCCCGCCGATGACTGGAACAAGGCACTGCCCGTAGGCAACGGGCGGATAGGTGCTATGGTATTTTCCCAGCCGATAGATGAGCGTATACAGCTCAATGAAGACTCGATATGGTCGGGCGGCTACCGTGAAAGAAACAACAAAAACGCATATGAGAACTTAGAGCGTGTGCGCACGCTTTTGTTTGAAGAGAAGATAGAAGAAGCCGAAAGCATAGTCAATGACCTTTTCTGCGGAACGCCTGTCAACCAGCGCCACTATATGCCTCTGGGCGATATGACAGTCAAGCACTATAAAGAGAGCATTGCCGACTTCCACTCCCGCTTGCTTGACCTTGAAACTGCAATAAGCACCACCGAATATACCTTGTCAAACGTTCGCTACAAACGTGAATGCTTTGTATCCTACCCCGACCAGGTGTTTGCTATGAACATCACCGCCGATAAAAGCGGCAGCGTAAGCGTCCGCATAGGCATTGACGGGCGTGATGATTATTTTGACGACAACTCCCCCGTATCCGACAGCGAGATACGCTACTACGGCGGCAGCGGCGGTGAGGGCGGCATAAACTTCTGCGCTTTCATCAAGGTGCTGACAAAGGGCGGCAGCCTTTGCCGCTACGGCAGCTTTTTGCAGACAGAGGGCTGCGATGAAGTAACTATCCTCCTCGGCGTGCAGACATCGTTCAGGGCTGAGGATTATTCCGAGCAGGCGCAGTTTGATGTAAACGAGGCGGCAAGCCTTACCTACGAGCAGCTGCGTGAGCGGCATATTGCCGACTATAAGGCGCTTTATGACAGAGCGCAGATAACCCTTGATGACGAAAGTGACCTGTCAGACCTGCCCACCGACGAGCGCCTTGCACGCATAAAAGAGGGTAAGCAGGATAACAAGCTCACACAGCTTTACCACTCATTCGGGCGCTATCTGTATATAGCAGGCAGCCGTGAGGGCAGCCTTCCGCTCAACCTGCAGGGCATATGGAACAAGGATATGTGGCCTGCATGGGGCTGTAAGTATACTATAAACATCAACACCGAGATGAACTACTGGGCAGCTGAGAGCTGCGGTCTTTCTGAACTTCACACGCCGCTCTTTGAGCTTATCGAGAGAATGCGTCCAAACGGCAGAGTGACAGCCCGTGAGATGTATAACTGCTCGGGCTTTGTGTGCCACCACAATACCGATATCTGGGGCGACACCGCCCCGCAGGATCTATGGATGCCCGCTACACAGTGGCCTATGGGCGCTGCATGGCTGTGCCTGCATATAATGGAGCACTACCGCTTCACGCAGGACAGGGAGTTCCTTGCAGCCAAGTATGATACTATAAAGGAAGCCGCACAGTTCTTTGTTGACTTTCTGATTGAGGATAAGCAGGGGCGGCTCGTCACCTGCCCGTCAGTTTCACCTGAGAACACCTACATCACCGAGAGCGGCACAAAGGGCTCGCTGTGCATAGGGCCTTCTATGGACAGCCAGATAATCACCTGCCTGTTCAGTGATGTTTTAAAAGCGCAGGAGATACTTGACACAGACCATGCTTTCGGTGAAAAGCTCAAAGAGATACTCAAAAAGCTCCCTCAACCAGAGATAGGCAAATACGGGCAGATAAAGGAATGGGCGATAGATTACGACGAGGCAGAGCCGGGGCACAGGCACGTATCACAGCTTTTTGCGCTCTACCCCGCAGCGCTTATCTCAAAGCGCAGGACCCCCGAGCTTGCCGGGGCGGCAGCTGCTACCCTTAAGAGAAGGCTGACCCACGGCGGCGGTCACACAGGCTGGTCAAGGGCGTGGATGATAAACTTCTATGCACGGCTTTTTGACGGCGATGAGGTTTATAATAACATACAGGCGCTGCTTGCACATTCCACAGCCGAGAATATGTTTGATATGCACCCGCCTTTCCAGATAGACGGCAACTTCGGCGGCACGGCAGGCATCACCGAAGCCCTGCTGCAAAGCGAGAATGACGAGATAGTGATACTCCCCGCACTCCCCCGCCAGTGGGCAAGCGGCTCGTTTGAGGGCTTAAAGGCAAGGGGCGGCTTCACCGTCAGCTGTGAATGGGAAAACGGCAAAGCTAAGACCGTGACCGTTATCTCAAACTGCGGCGGCGTTTGCAGGCTCGTATCGGGTGATAACATCACCGTCACCTGCCACGGCGAGCAGGTGACGTGCGAATATGCCGACGGCTGCGCTGTGTTTGACACATCAGCAGGCAGAAAATACACGGTGACCTATCAGTAAAGCAACAAAACAAAGGAGCAATCATCACAATGAAGATAAAACACACCGCACTCAGAGCAGGTGCCGCAGGCTTGGCAGCAGCGCTCATGCTCACAGGCTGCGGAAGCAAGATAGCCGAGAATGAGAGCATAGAAACTCAGCCGGCAAAGCAGACGACCACGACCACCGCTCCCCAGGCAGAGCCCACAGCAGAGCCTGTCATAACTACCCTGCCCCAGACCCAGCCCGAGGCAGAAGAGATAACCTATGAGAAATACTCAAAGAAGATAGAAGCCGAGATAGGCGCTCTTTCAGGCAACATCAAGGCTGCCAAGAATCGCAAGGGCTTCAAGGGCGACGGCTATATCACAGGCTTTAAGGAGACAGGCGACAAGGCAACATTTGCTTTTGACCTGCCGAAGGCACAGTTTTACACAGTGACTATCAGGTGTGCCTGCGACAAGTGGGCAAGGCTCGCTGTCAGCACGGGCGACCATATTCACTATGTAAGCTGCGATAACAAGGACTTCACCGACTGCCTTATCTCAAACATCTACCTTGAAAAGGGCGCACTCAACCTCGAGATAGGCTTCGGCGGCGGCGATATCGACATCGACTCTGTTACCGTAAAGGCAAGCGATGATGTTGAGAAGTTGGATTTTTCGCTTGACAATGCTGCACTCACCAATAAAAACGCAACTGCCGACGCAAAGGCGCTGTATTCATATATCTGCTTAAACAGCGGCACAAGAATTATTCTAGGGCAGTATGATTCTATCGGCACGAATATAGAGACCGAGGCTATATACAAGCTCACA
>JAFYET010000219.1 GCA_017544125.1 Ruminococcus sp.
AGGGGGCTGACAACGGCTGTGTGCGGGCTTTGAGGATTGACCGCACCGTAACACCCGCTATCGGTGAATATAACGGGCAGCTCGGTGCAGTTACCCTTAAACTCGCCGCAAAGCGTGTTTCCGACACCGACGGGCTTTACAGCGATGAGCCCGAAACGCTCACCCCCTGCGAGGCTGTGGCAATACCGTATTACACATGGGGCAACCGTGGCGAGAATGAGATGAGTGTGTGGATGAATACGGTGGGGTAATATAACATAGCACAGCGGTAATTACCATGTTCATATCTTAAGAATAAATCACAAATTTCAGATTGAAATTCCCTCTTTTGCGTGTTACTATATAAGTGCAGACAAGATGACCTTTAACAACACGGAGGGAAAGCGTATGCGGGCACTTAAGCGCTTATTATCACTGGCATTGGTTTTATCTATCGCAGGAGGAGGCGGCGTTATGAAAACTGTACACGCAAAAGATACTAAGGGGCGTACACGCTCGGTGACAATCGACGGCAGCAAGTCAAACCGCAAGGAAAATATGCTCTACAAGGGCAACGGCATGGTGTCGGGCAACAACACCTCACGGCTGCTTATCGACTATAAGGAAAAACAGCCCGAAGCATATACACAGATGCTTGAATACCTGTTCGGTGACAGCGGACTAAAGATAAACCACCTGAAAGTCGAAATGGGCTCTGATGTAAATTCATCATCGGGAACAGAGCCGAGTGTCAAGAGATATGAGGACGAGCCTGCCGATGTGACAAGAGGTGCGGCGTATATCTTAGCGCACGATGCAAAGCTGGTCAACCCCGACCTGACCCTTGATATGCTCTGGTGGAGCGAGCCTAAGTGGGTAACAGATTCGGCTGATGTTTATTCTGCGAGGTACAAATGGTATAAGGAAACGCTTGATGCCGCTTATGAAAAATACGGGCTTGTGTTTGACTATGTCAGCGCAACACGCAACGAAAGAGCCGCTGATGATGATTGGATAAAGTATCTCTCAAAGGCGCTGAAAAGTGAAAAGGACTGCCCCTATGACTATTCAAAGATAAAGATAGTTGCAGGGGAGGAGGTCTGCACATGGAACGTTGCCGATGATATGCTTGAAGATGAAGAGCTGCTTGAGGCGATAGACGTTATCGGCAGCCACTACACGAGCTGGTCAACTGATAACGCACAGAAGCTCGCCTACGAGCACGGCAAGGAGGTATGGTTCAGCGAAGCCTGCCCGCCAATGGAGTATGCACAGGGCACATACAAATATGACAGCACAAAGACAGGTCTTAGTGAGATAAACGGTATGCTCGATGTGGCAAACCGCTTTCTGACGATGTATGCAGGCGGCAGAATGACGCTTTATGAATATCAGCCTGCTGTGGCGGCGTATTACAGCGGTGGTACATACAGCCAGAAGCAGCTTATCCGTGCAGACGAGCCTTGGAGCGGGTATTATCTGCTTGATCCGGGTTTTTATATGGGGCTGCATTTTTCGCAGTTTTATGATAAGGGCTGGGCATTTATTGAAGATGCGTGCTTTGGCGACGGAAAGGCTGGCGGCGACGGGCACGCCGTAGTTGATGCGACCTACACCTATATGACCGCCTGCGACACCGAGACGGGGGATTATTCCGTCACAATGACAAACACCACCGCCGAGGAAATAACCTATGAGTTTAATGTCAAAAATCTCGACAAGGCGGCAAGTCAGGTGTATGTATGGGAAACAAGAGGTCCCGACAGCGGCGCTTATGATGAGAATTATTTCAAGAAAACCGACACCCTCACCCCGTCAGAAAAGGACGGCAGCTTCACCTACTCGGTAACGGTAAAGCCCTATTCGCTGGTGACTGTATCTACTCTTGATGTGAAAGAGCAGGAGTACAAATGCGGCTATGAGAGCAAGGTAATGCCGCTGCCTTATGCCGATGATTTTGAATATTCTGATGAGTTTTTAGCAGAGAGGGGCGGTGCGCCTTTATATACCACAGACCAGGGCGGTGCCTTTGAGGTGGCTAAAAAGGACGGCGGCAAGGTGCTTATGCAGAAGATAACAAAGGACATCAAAGCGACCGAATGGGGGCGCACGCCCAAGCCTGTTACCTGCTTTGGTGATGACCGCTGGTGGAATTATTCGGTGAGCGCTGATGTGTATCTTGACACTTCTGACACCCACGAGGAAAACTATGCAGGCATAGGCATGAGATACAACCTTGCAACGGCGGCGGAAAGCGGCTATCGCCTGGCAATTTACGAAAACGGCAAGTGGGAGCTTAAACTTAACAGAGAGGTCTTGCAGGAGGGAACGGTTGAGGGTTTCGACCCTGAAAAGAACAATCTGCGCATTGAGGGCGAATATGAAAACATCAAGTGCTACATAAATGACACACTTGTGTGCGAAATCACCCACAAAGGCACTGATAACAAAGGCTCGGCAGGGCGTGCATCGCTTTGCAGCAGCTTCAATAACAACTGCTTTGACAATGTCGAGATAGCCCCAATAGGCGACGAGTCATACATTACCAGATATGACAACACCGACGGCGTTTTTGAATACAGCGGCGAGTGGGAGCATAACTGTATGAGCAGCTTCAGTAATTTCAGAAGAACTGCATCATCGGGCAAAGAGGGGAGTGCTTTGACGCTTAAATTCAAAGGCACAGGCTTTGCGCTTACGGGCGATAACGGCAAGAACAGCGCCGAAGTTTTGGTATCTATCGACGGCGGCGAGGAGAAAACGGTATCAACTCATCAGTCATCTGCAAGGGGCATAGTTCTGGATATGCATGGGCTTGATGACGGCGAGCATACAGCGGTAGTCACAATCAAAAACGGGGATATGTCTGTCGATGCGGTCGAGATATACGGCAGAAAAACGGCAGCAGAACAAGTGCCGTCTGACAGCATAAGTGATGTGCAGGAAAAGAAAAGCAGCAAGGCTTTGCCGATAGTTTTAGGCTGTGCAGGGGCTGCGGCGATAGTCGGTGCGGCAATAGCAATAAAAAGAAGAAAGAAAAAATAGGATACATACCAAAGCGTCCGGGAACACTTATGCTCTCCGGACGCTTTGATTATTATTGCTTTTGCATCACACGACAAATGCACCGAGCCTGCGGAAACCGCTTGGCGACATACCCTCATAGCGCTTGAAAACAACGCCGAAATAGGTCTGGTCATTGTAGCCCACCGCAGCTGCTATCTCGGCTATCGTCATATCAGTATCGACAAGCAGCTGCTTGGCTTTTGATATGCGAAGCCTTGCAAGATATTCAAGCGGCCTTGAGCCGAGCCTTGCTTTGAACACCCGGCAAAAATGCTGCGGCGTTACCCCGGCGCTTTCTGCAAGCTCTGCAAGGGTGATATCACGCATATATTCCGCTTCCATCATATCAAGTGCAGGCTTGATAAGGCTGTCGGCGGTATTTCTTTCTCTGCTTGGCACAAACAGCTGCTCTCTTGCAAGGAGTATTAACTCATACAAAAGCGCCGAGCTGCGCTCGTGAGCGACAGGCTCGTTTGCGGCGGAGAGCAGGCGCTTAAACAGCACATCGAGCTTGTCGGTGTCTGCATCTGATATACAGGCAGCCCCATTAAAACCAAGCTCGCCAAGAAGCTGTTTTGCAAACGCCCCTCTGAAAACCACCCAGCAGGTAGTCCAGTTATTATCTTTGGGGTAGTATTCATGCTTCAGCGTAGGCGGCAGATAGAAAAGCGAGCCTTTTTTCTGAATATATGAAACGCCGCCGACATTCAGCACACCCTCACCGCCTGTGGTGTAGAGCAGCTGATGCGATATAAGACCGCTCTCCCTGATGACATGGTATTCAGGCTCGCTGATGCCGATGCCCGTCAGATAAAACGGAAGTGAAGTCTGCGAAGCGATGATGGGGTAGACGGTGTTTTTCATTTGTATCTCTCCGTTGTATTTAATGTTATTTGCCCGACTTAACTCTCCAGCCCTCTTTGTTTTCCTGTCTGGAGCGCGCTATTGCAAGGCTGTCTGCGGGCACATCCTTTGTAATGGTGGAGCCTGCGGCCGTGTAAGCGTGTGCGCCCACCTCAACGGGTGCAACAAGATTGGAGTTACAGCCGATAAATACATTGTCGCCTATCTTGCAGCGGTGCTTGTTTTTGCCGTCGTAATTTACGGTAACGGTACCGCAGCCGAAGTTTACGCACTTGCCGACATCCGAATCGCCCACATAGGTAAGGTGGCTGACCTTTGTGCCGTCGTCGATGGTGGAATTTTTAACCTCTACAAAATCGCCTATGCGCACATGCTCGCCGATCTTGCTGTTGGGGCGAAGATAAGCATAGGGGCCTACCGTGGTGTAATTATCCACAAATGCATTTATCATGGTAGAATTTTGTATTGTAACGCAGTTTTTTATTTTTGAGGATGTGATGCGGGAGTTGGGGCCTATGATACAGTCCTCTCCTATCTCCGTATCACCCTCTATATAGCAGCCCGGAAGAATAAGCGTATCCGCGCCTATCTTAACATTGGGGCCTATATAGGTGTTATCGGGGTCCTGCAGGGTAACGCCGTTAAGCATATGGAAAGCGTTTATGTGCTTTTTCATTATGCTTGTGGCCTCGCCAAGCTGAAGCTTGCTGTTTACACCCAAAAATTCGTTCTCGTCCTCGGCTACCATAATACCGACCCTGCCGCCGTTGTTTTTGATTATCTCAAGCGTATCGGTAAGGTAATATTCGCCCTGTGCGTTGTTGTTTGAAAGGCTGTCGAATGCC
>JAFYET010000220.1 GCA_017544125.1 Ruminococcus sp.
ACTATGACAAGAGCCAGACCAGGCAAAACGCAGCAGAAGCCGAAGCTGTCGTAGATGAGATAGTAAGAAGGCTGAGTGACGAAAAGCTGAGAAAGCACTCTATCGGCGTTGTAACGTTCAGCTCATCACAGCAGAACCTCATAGATGACCTGCTCGCACAGCGCTTTGTCAAAGACCCACAGCTCGAAGTGCTTGCCGAGCAGATGTATGAGCCGATATTTATCAAAAACCTTGAAAACGTTCAGGGCGATGAGCGTGATGTTATTCTTTTCAGCATCGGCTACGGGCCTGACAAGAACGGCAATGTGTCAATGAACTTCGGTCCCATAAACAAAAACGGCGGCTGGCGCAGGCTCAACGTGGCAGTATCACGTGCAAGGCACGAAATGATAGTATATGCTGTGCTAAGACCGGATCAGATAGACCTGTCACGCACGCACGCTGTTGGTGTGGCAGAGCTTAAAAATTTCCTTGAATTTGCAAAGCTCGGCACACAGAGTCTTGCTAAGAATTCAAAGGATGTGGTTTATGACAGCGACGAGCTTGCAGGGCTTATCGCAGACAGCCTGAGCAAGCGAGGTCACAGGGTAAAATGCAGGATAGGCTGCTCGGGCTACAAAGTAGATATTGGCATAGAAAGCCCTGACAACAGCGGCAGGTATGCACTGGGCATAATACTTGACGGTTATTCGGGCTTTGCAAACTCATCGACAGATGATATGAGAATAACACAGCCGTCCGTTTTGAAAGGGCTTGGCTGGAGGATAATGAACGTACACATTCTTGACTGGCTCGACAACCCCGAAGGTGTTATTGCAAAAATAGAGGAGCAGCTTAGCCTTGCAGCTGAGGACTCCGCCGATGATGACGATGCACCGCCGCCGCAGAAAGAGACATATGATGTATCAGCCTTTGAAACGGAAAGCGGCGATGACAGCTTAAGCACTTTAGAGATGTTTACCCCCTGCATACTGCCCGTTTCAGGCACGCCCGATGATTTCACCGCACCTGACAGCATGGGCAAGGTCTTTCTGACAGTTAGCAAAGTAATTGAGCAGGAAGCGCCCGTAAGCAAAACAGCGCTTATGAAAAAAGTAATGGCAGCGTGGGGCATATCAAGAAAGAGCAAGCCGGTATTATCGGTCTTTGACAGGGCATTCGCTGCTACACCGCACAAGGAGACCGAAGCAGGCGAGATGCTTTGGCGAGCCGACCAGATACCCGAAGAATACTCACAGTTCAGAGCAGGTTCAGGCGACACCAGGCGCAGGATAGAGGACATTTGCTTAGAAGAGATATGTGCGGCCATCGCATATGTACTCAATGCCCAGATAAGCCTTCCGCAGAGCGACCTTATTCTTGCTGTGGCAAAGATATTCGGCTATGCAAGGATAAGCGCAGTCGAGGAACGGGTATTACAGGGTATCGCCCTTGCAGAAAACAAAGGTCTTGCGGTAAGCAAAGACGGCATGATATCTATTGTGAGCTGATTTATTATAGGGGGATTGCAGCGAGAAGTGAGGGATGATATAAAACTCCGTTCACCAGATAAACCGGCGAACGGAGTTTTTAGCTTTTAGAAAACAGGTCGAAAAAGATACATATTATTTTGGGGCAATAACATGAAGATATCTTCTCCGGATTTATCCGGCAAAGCTATCTTTTCACCTCCCAACATATAGTATTTATCCTTTTGGATTTTCAGGCTCTCTTTTGCCAGTGTAATATTGTTCATGATGGTCGCTCCTTTACTACCAAATCAACATAGCCGCATATACATCATGCAAGGATCTCATCGCCGTCCGAACTCATTTCGCCCGAGTGGTAATTTGATTTCACTATAACACTTCCGCCTTCTTTTTGAGTATAATAATTTACATCTACTATATCTTGATTTTTCAAAGCTATCACATTACCATTACCTTCTCTTGGTTTTACATAAATCTTATATTCTCCTGCACGAGCACTATTCTTGACTTTAAAATGCATAGTACATATTACACCATTATACTTTGAATTACTTAAACCATTACTCCATAAGCAGCTAAACGGATTATTTCCGAGCGGACTAAAGGTTACGTTATTATCAATTACCGGGTCAGCAGATGTCAATTCCAATACCGATGAATCATATGAGATATCCAGAATAAATCCACATATTCCCGGATTGTTGCGCATTCTAACATCGAGTGAAAACTCCTGTGATGCATACACCTCTGCTGAATCAATATAGAATGTCAAATCATTAGTAGTTTCTGCTTTTGTAGTAGCTTTTGTAGTAGCTTTCGTAGTAGCTTTTGTGGTGGCTTTAGTTGTCACTTTTGAAGTCTCATGTGTAATTTCTTTAGTAGTCACCTTTGAAGTCTCTTGTGTAGTGGCTTTTGTAGTTTGCTTTGTGGTGGTCTTTGTTGTTGTTTGTTTGGTGCTCTTCTCCGTCTTCTTTGTCGTTTTCTTAGTATCAGCCCCGGTGGTATTCACAGGCTTTGTGCTTTGCGCAGTGGCGGTAACAGTGGCTTTCTTATCTCTGCCCATGCTTACAACGATAGATACCGTGCCGCCCTTTTTCAGCTTGCTGCCGGCACCCGGGCTCTGTGAAATAACATTGTTTTCGGGCACATCATCACTGTATTCCTTTATAACATTTACCGCAAAGCCCTTATTCTTTAAACGCTTTTGCGCATCGGAAAGCGATGAGCCGACAACATTCATGACCTCGACGACCTCGCTGCGTGTGCAGACGGTTATGCTGACATTATCGCCCCTTTTCACTTTAGCGCCCTTCGACGGGGTTTGCTTGATCACCGTTCCCTCGGGCTTGCTGTCGTTTTGCTCATAGCTGATAGACACTGCAAGGCCTTTACCGTTAAGCGTGCTGTATGCGTCGTTTTCGGTCTCGCCGATAACGCTTAGCATTTCAAATTCAGCAGCGCCCTTGCTGACTACTATCTCGATAACAGTTTCAGGGTCTACCTTTGTATCTGCCTGTATGCTCTGAGATATGACAAGCCCCTTTGCAACGGTCTCGTCGTTTTTATAGCTGACGGTTACGATCAAGCCCTTGTTTTCAAGCTGGGTGGTCGCTTTTTCTTCATCGAGCAGCACCACATCAGGCACCTCTACCTGCGCATACCCAAGCGAAACCGACAGCTCAACAACATTGCTGCCGCTTATAGTCTCACCCGATGCGGGGGTTTGCCCCATGATCTTGTTCTTTTCATATTTCTTGCTGTATTTATAATTTTGTACCTTTACTGTGATATTGTTGCTGCGTGCTGTTATTAGCATCTCATCCCATGTCATACCACTAAAATCGGGAACTGTTACCGTATCATCAAAAGTATCATTATCCTGCCTGCCAAGCGAAACGGTCAGTGTTATCTCACCGCCCTCGCCCAGCTCTGAATCAGCCTCAACGCTCTGGCTTATAATGCAGTTTTCGGCAATGACATCATCATTTACACTTTCTACATTAACGACAAACCCAAGTGCTTCGAGCTTTTCCACCGCAGTTTCTTTATCAAGCCCCTGAACATGAGGAACTGTCTGCATGATCATGCCTGCACTCACAGTTACCCCGACCAGGGTGTTTTTCTCAACAAGTATTCCCGGGTCAACGCTTTGAGTCAATATCATATTCTCGGGTATCAGCTCAGACGACACCTTACCGTCGATCTGCAAAAGCAGATCTGCTTTTTTCAACCTGGTCTCTCCGCTTGTATACTCTTCATTGACGATAGACGGCACTCGTGTCTGCCCGTTGGGTATTTCTATCTCGGTCTTGAGTTTTGCATCAAAACCTATTATCCCCACCGAGAACAATACCGTAAACACAATAACAGCCGCCGCCAGTGTCGGAACGGCTATCTTTGCCCACAGCGGCCATCTCATAACGTCTATCTTCTTTATCTTCCCGACTCTGCGCTTGACAGGCTCGTCGCTGTTGAGCTCACTTATAAAAGTGTCCATATCAGGCGTTCTGTCCTCTACACGAACATTCAACGCATTGAGGATAGCCGTTTCATGATTATCTGTTATGCTTTTGGCGTATTTGCTTATCGGCTCAAGAATATCCTTTTTCTTATTCTCAAAGAACGCCCTTCTCTCCAATGCATCAGGCGGCGTTTCACCTGTTATCATTCTGTAAAGCGTTGCAGCTGCTGCATACACATCGGTATGTGTTCCCTGGTCTCCCCTGCTGCGGTACTGCTCTTCGGGGGAGTAGCCGGGCTTGATTATGACCGTGAGCGACCTGCTGTGGGTCGTCGTGGCATAACGGGCTGCACCAAAGTCAATGAGCTTTACCTCACCCTCTTTAGTTACAAAAATATTATCGGGCGCTATATCCCTGTGTATTATCCCCGCCTTATGCACCGTCTTAAGCGATTCAAGAACAGGCAGCATCATCTTTACCGCATCTTCCTCGGGTATCTTTTTATCTCTTTTCAGCTTCTGAGCAAGGGTCTCACCCTCAAGCAGCTCCATTACTATGTATGCAGTATTGTTTTCTTCAAAGCTGTCATATATTTTCACTATTCCCGATGCGGAATGAAACTGCATAAGGCGCTTTGCTTCGTCTATGAACTTTTTCATTCCGTCAGCAAACTGTTCCTGCTTATCGCCGCTGAATACAGTCACCTGCGTCTGCCCCTGCATACGTGTTGAGAACTCGCTCGGGAGATACTCTTTTATTGCGACCTTTGTTTCAAGCAGAGCGTCCCAGCCTATGTATGTTACACCGAAACCGCCGAAGCCTATGCTCTTGCCCACAATATATCTTTCGGATAATATCGACCCGGGCTTCATATGAAGGGCATTATCGGGTCTGTTTTCTTCGTTATTTCCACAATGCGGGCATATTATCCTATTATCATCATACTGCCCCATACATTTTAAACAGATCTTCATATATATACCTACTTTTCAACTGCAAATTTATCTCTGTTTGAAAAAACAACGCCCAATTCTTCATACACATCAGTGTAATCCTCGATCATATTATCATTTATCGGGATATTATGAGAGTTATTCTGTATATGTATCTCGTCCTGCGCATTACTACCGAGCATAAACTCCAAAAACCTGAGTGATGCTTTATTCTCATCTTTATTTGTATCATTTGCGCACCATACATTAGTGTATTTACAATATACCTTTTGGGTATCACAATACATCAGATCATACATTGCCGGCATTTTTTCTCTGATCTGAAAGTATTTATCCGAGTATGTTCCAAGATAGGCGGTCTGCCCGTTGCAGAAAGCCTCTTCGGCATTATCGGAAGTTTCACCATCAGGCAGTGAATACATTTTAGCAAAGCTGTTATCATCAAGCATATATTCCTGCTCTGCCTTTTCGCTGACAATATCAAGGTCTGTGATATCCCGCACATTATTTCCCTGATGATCTTCAAGGGTGCTGTTTCCGAAAAACAGCGGTGCGTCATACCCTAAAGGAAGATAATTGTAATTACCGTAATAATCCTGCGCAAAACCAAGCAAAGAGCAGCTCTTGCCGGCATCAGAACTTATCACAGACTCAACTGACAGATCCTTCGACTTTGAATCCTCACCGATATACTCATACAGATTAGGCTGCACATCTGCGTTCTTGAGCTTTTCTCTGTATTCGCTTTCAGGAAAGCCTTCAATTTTTATACTGACATTTGAAAAGCTCGAATTAAAATCATCCGCTATAGCCTGATAGGCAGCGAGCTCTGCGTTGTCGGCAGCCTCATCTCCGCTTTTACAATACCATATCATCAGCGTGCTGTCAGGCAGCGTTTCCGCCTGCTTCTCATCATTCCACTGCTTGAAGCTGTAAAGCGCCCCCGAGCCCACTACTGCCAGAGCCGCTGCAACGCCGACAAAACGTCTGTTGCGCCTTCTTTTGCGTTCGGTCTCAACTCTTATGACGGGCTTGTTTTTATTGATAGCTTCAAGAAAGTCATTTACCGTCTTATACCGAAGATAAACATCTATCGCCATTGCTTTCATTATAGCGTTGCTCAGATTCTCACTCAGCTTATCATTGAGCTCGTGCGGGTACACGAGCGTATCATTTACCTTTCTGTTTGTGGATTCCTCGGGCTTTTTCCCGGTAAGAGTATAATACATCGTCGCACCCAGCGCATACACATCCGTCCAGGGGCCCTGCTTGTTTATCTTTTCATACTGCTCGGGCGGGGCAAAGCCGGGCTTGAGGATTATCGTCATTTTTGTATCTTCGTTTTCTGCAAATCTTG
This sequence comes from Ruminococcus sp., assembly GCA_017544125.1. Classification (GTDB taxonomy): domain Bacteria; phylum Bacillota; class Clostridia; order Oscillospirales; family Ruminococcaceae; genus NK3A76. Next base: position 6,242 of record JAFYET010000220.1, read on the forward strand.
CCGCCCCGAAGTCGATCAGTTTTATTTTCCCGTCATTGCAGATAAAGATATTATCCGGGCTGACATCACGGTGTATTATCCCCTTTTTATGCAGCTTTATAAGCGCATTGCCTATTACGGTCATGATACGCACGCCGTCATCGGGCTCAGCCTTTGCGTGTGCCTGGATATATGCTTTAAGCGTCTGCCCTTCAAGAAATTCCATTACTATATATGCCGTATTGTTCTCTTCAAAAAACTCAAGCACATTTACTATATCATCTGCCGTCTTGAATTCTGCCATATTTCTCGCTTCATTAAGAAAGCGGGTCTTTCCCGTTTCAAGCTCACTTGCTCGCTTATTGGCGCAAAGCATGACCTCGCTGCTGTCAGGTGCTCTGTTAACTATACCGCTCGGGAAGTATTCCTTTATTGCGACCTTCTGCTCCAGTTTTGTATCCCACGCCTTATAGGTGATGCCAAAGCCGCCATAGCCCACTACCTGCCCGATAATATATCTGTTATAAAGCATTATACCGGGATAAAGCCCATACCCGTCAGAAGTCAACGTCTGCGCATTATAGCCGCAGAAAGGGCATACCGCTTTTTCTTCACTGCAAATATTGAAGCAGTTGATACATCTTGCCCCGTTCTGTTCCGGGATATAGCGTTTGTCTCCTGCAAGGTGCCCTTCCGGCTTATCTGTCTGCCTCAAAGGCATATCATTATATTCCTCTTCATCGTCCTCGTACATTGTAACTGTCGCAGGGAGCTCATCAGGAAGCAACTTACCGAAGGCAGCTACCGTCACATCATCAACTAAAGTAACGGTAGCATTACCGGTATAGTTTATCTCACCGCTTCTGTCCGACCTCGGTACATAGGTGTTTTTCCTGTGTATCAATGCCTCACTCTCGGGGTTACAATAAGGGCAGCAGCTGTATTTTTCTTTATCATAAAAATGGTTCTCTATTATTTTACATCTTGTCAGTTTCATATCATGCCTCAACTACTTAACGGCTGTTACTCTTTTATGATAACAGCTATCGCAGAATTATTATCCATATCAGTTCCTGCTGCATTTTGCTTAACACGCTCACACATAGCAGCCAGCCATTCATCAGCGCCTATACTCTTTTTTAGCAGCTTACACATCTCTTTTTCAAGTATAGGCTCCCAGAAGCCATCGGAGCACAGCAGAAATGCATCTCCCGGCATTATAGTGCTCCAATCAGACATTTCATATTTCAGCTTATCACATTCAACGCCCATTACACGCAGCAATCTATTTCTGTCAGGGTGCTGTCTTATATGTTTTTCCTTTATATCACCTGCCAGCGCCAACATCTGAGGCACGCTGTGGTCTAAGCTGCGTGAGCAGACTTTATTTTTCCTGAAATGATACAGCCTTGAATCCCCGATATAAATATACCTGGATCTGTTATCATCAATAACGAGCACGACCGCCGTTGTCTTCATTTCAAATCTTGCGCCGAGCTTTTGCTGCTCTTCAAGCAGCCCTTCCTGCGTCCTGTCAAGTACACTCTCACAGAAAGTTTCTATATCATCCGTCACCATAAAGCATTCCTTTATTGCATTTGCCACATATCCCGAGGCAAGCTCTCCTTTTCCGTGCCCGCCAAGCCCGTCACAAAGAATAAAACAATATTTACCGTTATTCTCGGCAAGAGCTATAGTATCCTCATTTTTCTCTCTTGTGCCAATATCTGTATACGCACAATGGTCAACCTTCATATCAACACCGCCTTATTTATAAACAAAGAGCCGCTGGCAGTGCAGCGGCTCCCGTTTGATCTTTCAGAGCTTAATGCTTATTTGTGCTTTTTCTTTGAAATAACGACTGATACAGCAGCAAGCATCATACATACGCCAAATGCAGCCGCAGGGTTGCCGGTGGTGGGGTTGTTTCCGCCGCCGTTAACGTTTGAAGCGTTATTGCCTGCACCGTTATTTGTTGTGCTGCTATTTGAACTGTTGTTTTTGTTTGTTTCCTTTTCCTTGCTTTCCTTAGCCTTATCGGAGTCGCCTGTAACGTTTTCCTCGGTAATATCGAGCTTATCGTTATCCATAGTCTTGGGTTCACCGGCAGCTACGAGCTCGAGTTTGTCGCCGTCCATCTTAACGGTCATCATTACCTCTGAGCCTGCGTAAGCTGTGACAACATCACCGCTGAGGCTAATGGAATCGCCCTTAACTATCTCAAATGCCTTTTCGGCAACAGCATTACCGTTATCATCAATAACAGATATCCTGTGCTTACCGCTTTCAACGCCGAGATACTTTGCATAGCCGCTGCTGCTTGTTCTTGCTGAGTATACATCAGAATGTATCTCAACGAGCTTATCAGCAACAGGCTTATCATTGGCATCTATAAGATATACCAGCATATCTACTGCGATAGTATCATTTGCGGGAACAGGAGTTATATCAATGGTCTTGCCGCCGTCAGAGGGCTTGTCCTTATCTGTCTGCCCATTGATAACATCGGGTGCATCCGGATCTCCGCTCTCAGGATCCTTTTTAGGAATTGTATCCTTTTCAGTCTCGCCGCATTCAGGGCAGGTACGGGTCATCTCGCCCTCTGCCTCAATGGTAGGCTCAACTGTCACCTTCCAGTCACTCCAGTTATGCTTATGAACAGGCACGATACCGGTCTGCTTCTCACCGCATCCAAGACAGGTACGGGTCTTTACGCCCTCTTTTTCGGTCGTGGGCTTTGTTGTGATCTCCCACTCGCCCCAGTTATGGATATGAACTTCCTTCTTCTTGACATTTACACGGAAGTTCTGAGCTGTTCTCTTGAGCTCGCCGTCCTTGTTTCTGAACTCAATAGCTATCGTGTTCTCGCCTGATCTTACCTTGTTCTTAAGAGTCTGGCTCTTTATGGTTATCTCGGTACTGCCTGATTTACTTGTGAAGTCTTCACCGTCTTCAAGCTCTTCACCGTTGAACCAGAACTTCTTATAATTGCCATACTCACCGTCAGAGATGAAGAGTATATCTTCAAGGTCGTCAACATTTGTAAGCGGGTAATCTTCATTCTCAGCTGCATCAGCTTCCAGCTCATAGTCAAGCACGAAGTCATGCTCGCCCTGGTCTGTACCGACGCTCTGCTTAACAGGATAGCCCTCATCAGATGCTGAGTAAACTATTTCATTCTCATTAGGCTTTACAACGAGCTTAAGGTCAACGCTCGAGTTCTTGAACGATACATAGTCTGCATAATAAGGGTCAACTGTGAATATTGCCTCAACAGTAAACTCATACTCGCCCGCCTTCTGAGGTGTACCGTAGAGTTCGCCGTTCTCAGGGTTAAGCGTTATACCCTCAGGCAGCTTATAGTCTGTGGGAATAGGCACCTCGACCAGATCGCCGTACTGGTCTTCAACCATTTTATACTCGGGCTTTAATCTGAAGCTTACAGTTACCCAGTCATACATATTGCTTGTAGCGATAAGGTTTGAATAAGGAACGAACTTAACGGCAGGGTCGATCTCCTTGATAGTTATCCTGGGATTACCTGCACGGCCCTTAAGAACTATTATCTTATCCTCCTGACCGTCTGCCGAGATCTTGAGCTTACCGCTTATCTCGCCGTCACCGTCAGGGAGAAGCCTTACCTTTGCCACATAAGAATCACCGTTATTATCATACACGGGCTTAAGTGTCGAGTTGTTCTCGCCGCCAACTACCCAGTATTTGTCGAGCTTGACATTCTTTGCATCTACAAGCTCTGCTTTAAGACCAGTAAGGTTAGCATCACCTGTATTGATGATAGATACATCATGGCTGTAACCGTAAAGTTCGTTGAACATTACTTCTCTTTCATCGGGTCCGTTAACATACAGCTTAGCGCCGCCCTTATGCTGTGTTACAACGTTCACCTGATAGTTTCTTACCTTATCAACGTGTGCCTTCTTATCTTCGTTATCGGTTATTGCGCTGTAATGAACATAGCCCTTTGAGAAATCATTTACAGTCTCTCCCGATTTCTGAAGAACATTCTCTTTATAGATCTTCAGCTTTGTGAGTGTTCCGTCTTCCCAGTTTTTAACTGTATCAGCGCTCTTATATACGAGCTTGAGCTGCGACATCTGCTCTGTCGAGAGCTTATCCTTGACAAGCACCGTCTGATAGCCTATAGAGCCGAGAGAGTCTACAAGACCTGCTCCGTTTGAAAGAACGTAATGATCGCAGTCTGCCTCGACATATTCGCCCTTGTCATTCTTATAAAGCACGCCTGTTGCCGTAAAGAACGGGTCGATACCTGTGCGGATAGGCACATCATTGAACACCTGAGGCTCTTCGTCGGGATCGTCTATCGGCTGGGTCTGCTCAGGCTTTTTGAGCACTGTAAGCTCAGCTGTCAGCTTACTGTTATTGCCAGCCTTATCGTAAGCTGTTGCAACGATCGTATATACGCCTTCCTTAAGCGTGCCCATATCGTATGTTGCTGTATATTCACCAACATATCCATAGTAGCTGTTTAATGTCAGTTCCTTAGCTTCACCGTTTATCGTAAATGTGCAGTGATCAACGTCAACGTTATCACTGATATCATAATGCAGTTTAAGAGTATCGCCATCGTAGTATGTGTATTCATTGACATACTTGCAGTTGGGGTTGGTTACATACTCGCCTGTTTCTTCATCATATATTGTTTTGTCGTATGAATAAAAATCTTCCAGACTAATTGTAGGCGGTGTCTTATCTGCATCGGCTGTAAAATAGCCATTGCAAGATACACTTAGATTCTTTATTGTTCCATCTGCAAACACGAGTGTAAAATACTCATAAACACCATCATAATAATTTGACATCAGCGGGTCAGGACAATACTCACCATACGGTTTGTAATAGACATCAGCATCTTTCTCCATTGCTTCGAGCTTATAGCCCTTATTGTCACCGTTTGCAAGTATAACATCTGTTACGTCCTTGATATCCTCAGCTTCTTCTATCTCCTTGGCGGAAGTATATGTTCCGGCATATACCTTTGAAGGTCTTACCTTATAGGTGCCGTTATCGATCCTTACAAGCTGAACAGAATCAAGCGTCATATACAGCTGTGTTAATACATTAAAGCCAAAGCCATTATCCGCATTAAGCTTTAATCCATAATCATTGCAGTCAACCTCAAATGAGATCTTGTCACCGGCCGAAAGGTCGGAGTATATATAATATGCAAGCTCATTATAATCATAATTGAATTTTTGCAGCACCTTGGGGTCCTTAGTCTGCTCATACTCATCAAGCAGCTCCTCATCGGTCTCAAGAGAATAGCCTGCTGCTTCTATATTGCCCTGATACAGCTTGAACGCCTGTCTGTCTTCAGTATAGAATTCATCCTCATAGCCCTTGGTTATCGTTGCATTGAAAACTATCTTATAATCATTGACATCAAAGTCAGCCGCTTTGAAGCGATCGTCATAGAGAGATACCCAGCTACTGTTTCTCGGCTTCATAGTTACAGGGGCATCTGTAAGCGCTGCATCGTCAAGCTGCTCATCATACTGATATCTGTCAAACTCAAAGAGTGAATCCTTTTCATTCGGGTTATGACCTGTAAAAGTAAAGTTATTGAATACAAGATAATGCTCTTTATCTATAGCTCTGCCCTTGGATCGGTCAAGTTCGCCGCTATAGCTTACATTATTTGAGCCTGTATCCTCAAACTTACCTTGTGCAGCATCAAAGGAGTCATTATTTGTATAAAAACCCTCTTCATCGGTCTCATCTTCATACTTGCCGTCTGTTGAACGTATATCGATACTGCCGTCGGTCAGCATAGACATACTGCCTGATGCAACAACAAAATCATATGAAACAACTGTCGAAGATGCGCCGTCATCAGAAGGTCTGCTGTAAACCACAGCAAAAACATTGTCAAGTGACCTTGTGCTCAGATCAACTCTGACGCCTTCCACTTCGGTCTGCTTATAGCCTTCTTCATCATCATACATTTCGTATGAAAGAATGCTGTCTGTTACAGGCTTTGTTGTTGTCGGAATTGTCTTTACCTTAAAGACATTATCCTCGCCTGCAAGCGCCTGAATATCCTTGAATTTGTAGACATTCACATCAACGCCGCTGTTCTTGAGGCTGTCGATATTTTCTTTATCGGCGATCAGTGTGAAATAATTTTCATTATTTATTGCCTTGCCGAAGTAGCGTGCGTACTTTGTATTATAATTCACATTATTGATGAATCTGTAATATATTTCAATACTATTACCATCATCATCTTCTGCCCAATCCCAATCGTCATAATCGCCTACATTTCCGTCAGCATCAGGCTCTATAACTTCCCGGTCATGGTAGCTATCACTATAATCTGAGATCTCGTTTCTATCTGTTTGTGCAGGGCTCAGTTTACCATCTTCGCCTTTGGTATAAAGGGCAACAGAAAATTCCTGCTTTTCAAGTGTTTTCTTTGACAGCGTATAATTTGTATTCATACAATCTGTCTTAGCAGTATCTATAGCATATCTGCCGCTGCCAATAACGAATGATACATCACTATCGTCATCATCGTAATAATAGTCGGAGGTATTCTCACCTATTACACTGATATCGATAGTCTGCCCCTTACCGAAGGTGTATTCTTTATCCTCATTGATCCAGACTTTTGTGGCTTTGGAGATATCAAAATCCTTATCCTCGCACTTGAGATCCTTCTTCAGATTATCAACAGGGTAATTTTTCTGCTCATCAATAGTGTATGCTGACAGATCGACAGTTATATCCTTCTTCGGCAGCTTGCTGATATTTCTGCAAATAGTCAGATCAAGCCATACATTGTGGTCATCATCTATCTGCTTGGCAGTACCGACTATAACCGATAAGTTTCTGCCGCTTGATGATGTAGCCTCATAATCTGAAAGATCAAACTCATCATCACCTGTAAGCACTTCATACGAATCCTCGTACGAATCATATCTTGCAAATGAAATGTTTGACGGCATACCGGCAATATCAGCTATCGCACAATCCTTGTAGTAATCATCGCCATTGCTATAGCCGTTCCCTTCTTCATCCCCCGTCACCTTTGCATAATCCTTGACAACGATCAGTTTCTGAAGATCGGAGACCTTGACGTGCTCAAGATCTTCTGCCGCTATCGAGTTGAGAACAAGCTCAGCCTGATAGCGTTTCAGCGGCATTAGCGTAGCACTGGCATTCAGAGATGAAAAGCCCTGAAGCATACTAAGCGTCAATGCGCCTGCTGTGGATAATGACAAAAGTTTTTTCTTATCCATACTTTTTCCTCCTTGTATATTTGTTTATCATATTTAAGATTGCCTTTTATGGGCTATATCTATAAGCTCATCTATACTGTAGACAGATGTGCTTTTTATACTGCCTGTCGGGTAATCAAATATAAGCATATTCTTATAAAAATCAGTAAGATAAGGAAGCTCTGCGAGCGTTTCCAGCTTATCATCAAGTATGAGACCGTATTTACTGCCCTCATCAGATGTGAATATGGCAATAATGTCGCCCTCATATTCATACACATAAGCAAGATAGCCGTTTTTCTTAAGCTCACCTATTTCCTTGCCTGATTTTTTATCCTTGACCGTTGCAGCACCATGCAAGGGAGATGTCACCTGATAGCTTTCAGTTTCAAATTCGGTAACTATGTCCTTATCGGGCTTATCGACCGACTTTGTTTCTATCAGCTTTCCGTC
>JAFYET010000221.1 GCA_017544125.1 Ruminococcus sp.
CTGACGATAGGTCTTTGCGGCGACCTCAAAAACGGGCGCACCGTCCACTCGCTGATAAAGGCTATGAGCTGCTTCAAGAACAACCGCTTCGTGCTCATCTCCACAAAGGAGCTGGCGCTGCCTGTCTATATAAAGGATATACTCACCGCCTCGGGGCTTGAATTCAGAGAGGTGCAGAGCCTTGATGAAGCCATGCCCGAGCTTGATGTGCTGTATATGACACGCATACAGCAGGAGCGCTTCGCCTCTAAGGAGGACTACTTAGCGCAGAAGGGCTTCTATATCTTAGACCGCAAGAAGTTAGAGAACGCCAAGCATGACCTCGTTATCCTCCACCCTCTGCCGAGAGTTGATGAGATAGCTATGGAGGTCGATGCCGACGAGCGTGCCCTCTACTTCAAGCAGGCAAAGTACGGAATGTATGTGAGAATGGCGCTCATACTCACCATGCTCGAATCCCGTGACAAGGGCAAGAGCCTGCCGCTGGTGATAGGGCGCAAGCACAAGGGCATCACCTGCGCTAACCCCAACTGCATAACCAACCACGAGCTATATCTCCCCCGCTACTTCAAGGGCAACGAAAGCCTGCTCGTCTGCGAATACTGCGACGAGAGAAGGCTTGTCTGAGCATAACAGCAGAGATACCGTCAAACCGGCGGTACCTCTGTTTTCATTATTAGCCCGTTTAGTCACTATACACATACCGCCCTCGTATGATTTGTGCATTTCATAGATTTTTCTTCCAAAGTGTCACATTTTGTCACTTTTATACGTATATATATAAGAGGAGGTATATCTATGCGCTATATCATCAAAAACCTTCGCTCCAGCCTTACCAAAAACCCCGCCGTAAGCTGGCTGTATATCTTATGTACAGTGGTATCGGTGCTGGCTGTGCTTTTTTCTCATGGGGTGTATCAGAATTATGAGACTAAAATAATTCGTGAGGACAGCGATGTGTTTCCTGACGTTTCTATAAGTTTTGGAAATACAATAGATTCCCGTACTACAAGAAACGGAAATACCGTTTATTTTGGTGACGGTACAAGTACATTTGGTGAGTTCAGAAGTGTTCTTGATATGCTTGATGCCGAAGTAAAAGAAGGAATGGGCGGATTCTGTGTGCATTTCTATACACAAAGCCCGCAAGGCTTAGAGGAGCCTTATGTACAGGAAGAATACAAAGATAAAGCCAGTGTCTTTGTAAGCATGATATATGATAAGGAGGCTGATGATTTCGGCTATCTGAAGCTAAGACAGCTTAACTCCTCTCTTTCTTACGGCAGACATATAACACGAGAAGAATATCTTGCAGGAGAACATTTTGTCGAGCTGCCCAATTATGTCAATGAGATCATTGAAAAGCCCAAAGACCTTATCGGCACAAAAATAGAGCTGCTCGGACAGGAATACACAGTTATAGGTATATACGAAGACGGCAGCGGAGATTTTGATGTTCCTTTTTCTACTGTTCCGGACGATGCCGAATTCAGCAGTATTGATATCTATACCGACAAGCCTATAACCACCAAGGTCTACAAGCGATTTGTTGCCGCTATGGAGGAGGTCTACGGAGACAGGGTGCTGCTGCCAGACTTCCCCACCGTTGACGAGGAAGAGCAGACCTTCTACCGCTCAATAATGCTCATCTCCCTTGTGCTGTCGGCTATCGCTGCAATCACGCTGGCGATTCTTTTCAGATTTATCATCTACACAAGGCGTAAATCTCTCGCTGTGCTGCGGCTCTCGGGCTGCACAAGAAACGGCGCAAGGCTTATGTATATAACAGAGGGCATCGGCA
>JAFYET010000003.1 GCA_017544125.1 Ruminococcus sp.
AGCAGACTCAAGGTATCACGGAACGACCCGCCACCGTGCTTTACGATTAATTTTAGGGCCTCGTCAGAGATTTTGATCTTTTCTTCCTCGACGATTTTCTTCTAGCCCCAGCCCCGAGCCCTGCTCGCCGTCGGAGTTGTGCCCACGGTAGAACTTCTCGAAGATGAAAGGCATATCCTCATCGGGTATGCCCCCGCCGCTGTCACGAAAGACGATAAGCACGCTGCCGTTTTCTTCTTTTAGCGTTACCGTGATGTCGGTCTTGGCGTATTTTCGGGCGTTGTTTATAAGGTTCTCGGTTATCTGCATAAGGCGGTTTTTGTCGGCATTCACCTCTGCTTTAAAGGCAGGGCGGGTAAATATCACATCACCTTGCTCGGCGGCTATCTCCTTTACCGCCGCTTCTATGAACGCCGTTACCTCAAAGCGCTCGGGCTTTATCTTGAGCTTGTCCAGGTCTGATAAAGAGTGCAGGAACAGATCATCTGTCAGGCGTGACACCTCGTCGCATTTGCGCATTATCACCGAGAGGTATTTTGAGCGCTTTTCGGGGGTCGAGTCGAGGTTTGCATCTAACCCCTCGGCGTATGCCCTTATGGAAGATACGGGCGTTTTTATGTCGTGGGAAAGGGTCGCAATGACCGTCTTGTTGTTGTCTATCGCCTCACGCTCGCAGGCACGGGCTTTGGTTATCTCACGCCTCATGCTGTCAAACGCCCAGGTAAAGCTGCCGAAGTAATTTGAGCGCTCGTAGTCAAGCGGCAGGTCAAAGCTGCCGCCCGCTATCGTCTCGGCAAAGGCTTTCATTTTATCAAACGGGCGCAGTATCGAGCGGTATACATATATAAATATGACCGCTGCAAAGCCGCAGCCCGCCCCGCATATCAGCCATGCCCGCCTGCTGTCTGTGCGGCTTGTATCAAGGGCTTTTATCTCGCTTCTGAGGGCGGCTGCCTTTTCGGCGGCGGCTTCGCTGTCGCCCTGCCTTGCAAGCTGCTCGACCTCGTTTAAGGCAACTGCCAGCTCGCCGCTTTTGTCAGCATCGCTATGCTCGCCTGATGTCAGGCAGAACACAGCTGTTATGCCTATCATCAGCGCCATAAAGAGCGCTGTTATGCTCGCTATCCTGCCTTTCATCTAACCTTCCACCTCCAGAATGTAGCCCACCTTGAACACCGTCTTTATATACTTGGGCGAGGCGGGGTTTTGCTCGAGCTTTTCACGCAGCCAGCGTATATGCACCGTGAGCGTTGACGGCTCGACCGTCGAGAACGCCCCCCACACCTCGGAAAGCAGCTTGTCTTTCGGCACGGCTGTGCCTGCGTGCTCGCAAAGGTAAGCAAGCAGATCAAACTCCCTCAGCGACAGCGAAACGCTCCTGCCGCCCTTTGTGACCGAGCGTGCCTGAATATCCACTGTCACGTCCCCAAAGGTGACTTTCTTTTCCTGAGTGCTGCTGCCGTAGGCACGGCGCATAAGAGCCTTTATCCTTGATATCAGCTCTGCCATTGAGTAGGGCTTTGGCAGGTAATCATCGCCGCCTGTGTCAAAGCCCGATATCCTGTCGCTCTCGCTGGTGCGGGCGCTTGCAAATATCACAGGCACGTCCGACACCCGCCGAAGCTCTTTGCACACCTCAAAGCCGGTGGCATCGGGCAGGTTTATATCAAGCAGTATCAGGTCAAAGCTGCGCTCTGCAAGCAGGTCAAACGCCTCCTGTGCAGACACGGCGGCAGTTACATTATACCCATAGCCCTCGAGCATATCGGTTATCACAAACGACAGGTCGTCATCATCATCTATTATAAGAATGTTGTTTCTCATACAGTTTCCTCCTGAAAGTGGGAATTGTAGTTTAGGTAACCTGTTACCTGAGATAAACTAATCTCATTGTCCATTATATCACATAAATCCCCCCTTGGCAAGATTGTGAAATGTGCGGCATTTGCCGTTCTTTTATAATTGACAAAAACCGCCGTCTGTGGTAAAATGTATCTTAAAAGAGTATAGTTTCTTATGACAAGAGGAGAAGTTTATGCTTCATGTAAATTTATTGCCTGCGGCGGTTGGGTCGGCGAGCGTATGAGTGAGAGAAAGAGCTTTGACTATATATCCGATATGAAGACCCTTGCGCTGATAGGCGTGGTGCTCGGGCACTGCCTGCTGTTTTATGCGGGCAACCCCTATTTCCCCGAAACTGCTGACTTTACCTCAAAGGGCGCTGTGTGGATAACGACATTCACCGATGCGTCGCTCATATCGGGCTTTGTGTTCTGCTCGGGGTTTTTGTTTGCAAACAGTATAAAGCGGCGTGACAGGTCAATTCCCGAATTTCTTGCAGGGCGGTCAAAAAGGCTGATAATGACCTATTATCTATACGGTGCGCTGTGGCTTGTGCCGCTGTATACCTTCTTTAATATAAAATGCTTTGGCAGACCCGATAATGCGGGCTATCTCACAGGGTATAAATATATGCTCCTCGGGTGCTTTTCCGACCATCTGTGGTTTTTGTGGCTGCTGTTCTGGGTGTCGGTGATATTTATACTGATGAAAAAGATGATCACCAAGAGGTTTCTGCCGCTTTTGTTCCTGATATCCGTAGCAGCGGGGCTTGCGGTGCAGCTGTGGCTTGCAGATTTCCCATACTTCAAGCTAAGCCAGACGGGGCCGTATTTTATCTGCTATTTTCTCGGCATACTTACCTTTAACTATATCGACAAGGCAGAAAAGCTGCCCACCCCCGTGCTGTTCATTCTTGCGGCTGCTTTCTTTGCGGGCAGTATGTTCCAGCACAAGGCGGCAGAGACTCACTTTCTGCTGGTGTGGCTTTGTGATATATGCGGCATATATACGGGCTTTTGTTTCTTTATGGCGGTGGGGCGCTTTAAAGCCTTTGGCAGGTTCAGAGCATCAAGGCTGTGGCAATACACAAGAGAGCACAGTATGCAGATGTATCTTTTCACCTGCCCCTTTGTGTATCTTTATTTCAGGCTGATATACCCGCTGATAGGTGACTGTACATATGCCTGCGTAGCTGCGAATTTTGTAATGACAATGCTTACGCTGTACGCCGCCGTGTGGGTGCAGGATAAGGTCAAGATCAAATGTAAGGAGTTGACCCGGAAAAATGCGCAAGAATAAGACAAACGGCAAGGTAGCCCTGCAAATAAGCCGCCCTATGATAATTATTGAGATAATAGTCATACTGCTTACTGCGGTGTTCATCTTTGCATACAATATGTCCCACTACATAAGGGAAAGATTTGACAGCGCCGAAAGGCTCGGCAATTACGTGGCAGCCGAGCTTGAAAGCTACGAGCCTCTGAGCTTCCTTGTGCCCTACTGGCAGGAGCATTACGAGGAAATGGAGTTTTTCTATGACGACGGCGACAAGGCAGCTTCAAAGATAACGCAGCTAAAAGAAAAACTGCCCGAGATGACCGAGGCGAGGTACGTCACGCCAAAGCAGGCAGAGGCTCTTGATGCCCAGGGGCAGCTGCTGCTTGCAGAGGTATGCTACTTTGAACTGAGCAACCTTTACAGCATGAGCAAGAATGCCTATTCTCCCGAGTTCTTGACAGGCTTTGTGGTGAATGACAAGGAAACGTTTTTCCTGCTGACGGGTGTTAAGGGCGATGAAGCCCGCATAAGCTCGGGCGGCGAGGTGTTCGAGCTGGGCTCGACGACCCCCTACGCAGAGGGCATCTACCCCATACTCGATGAGATCATACGCACAGGCAAGCCTATTGACTCTATGGAGCTTTCAATGAACAAGGGCGCTGACAGCAACTATGTGCATATGTTCGTGCCCGTATACTCACAGGGCAAGCCTCTTATGTTCGTGGGCGTTTCGATGCAGTGGCGTGACCTTATATCAAGTGTGCTGAGTATGTCGCTGGTGATTGCGGCTGTTATATCGGTGCTTTTCCTGATACTGGGCATACTGTTTATGAAGCTGCTCAAAAAGAACGTCATCGTTCCGCTTAATGATGAGAGGCACATCATCAACGAATACAAGCAGACCAAGGACACTGAAAAGACCGTCGAGAAGCTCAGCTACATCTCATCACGAAACGAGATACAGGAGCTTTCGGAGGATTTCTCCTCAATGTTAACGGAGCTAAAGCGTTACATCGACAACATAACACAGATAACCGCCGAGAAGGAGCGTATAGGTGCCGAGCTGGAGCTTGCCACAAGGATACAGGCGAATATGCTGCCAAACACCTTCCCTGCCTTCCCCGAGCGTGAGGAGTTCGATATATACGCCACCATGACTCCCGCCAAGGAGGTGGGCGGCGACTTCTACGATTTCTTCCTGCTTGACGACGACCACTTAGGCATGGTAATGGCTGACGTATCCGGCAAGGGCATACCTGCGGCGTTGTTTATGATGATGTCAAAGATAC
>JAFYET010000222.1 GCA_017544125.1 Ruminococcus sp.
CTTACAGTTAAAAGCTAACAGTTGAGAAGTCCTGCTGCGCAGGACGGATATAAAAATAGCTGACCCCGAGGGAGAACAAAACTCCTTCGGGGTCAGTTTTTTTAATAAAATGTCCCGCAAAGCGGGACACCTTAATTATGATTAGCGTTATCCGCTGAAAGCGGATAATGCGTGCATTTATGCATTATGCATTTGCAAGCTCCGCTTGCATCAGTGTTTTGTCGTCATTTCAAGCTCGATGTTGAAAAAGCCGCTGTTGATAGCGCCGGGCAGCAGGCGGCTGTCGTTTACAGTTATCTCGGTGCCGTCTTTGAGCACAAAGGTCAGGTGCTTGTTGTCATTCAAGGGGAATTCACTGCATGGCATACTGCCCCAGGCAAGCATACCGCAGGCGGCGATGTATTGCCTTATGCTCTCTACCACCTCGGGCTCAACGGGCTTTTCGCTTTCAAACACCTTCGGGTCGTCATAACGGCTCTGCTTTTTGTTTATGCCCGTGCCGTCGGCGTTTATTGTAAGCTCGGCTTTTGTGAAGCCGCCGTTTTTGCGCTGCTCATCAAAGCGTATGCGCACAATGTCAGCCACATCAGGCAGCGATATGCGCTCGCCCTGCATGGCGCTTTCAAACACCTCTATTATCTTCTGCCCCGTTTCGTATGAGATAATGGGGCACTGGTTGTTTGAAAAGCTGATCTGCTCGCCGCTTGCATACCTGATATCCACGCTGCCGCCGAAGTTCTCAGGCAGACCTGCGGTGTTTGAGTGGTAGCCGTTGCCCTTTGCCATGCCCTGCTCATTTACAAGCTGTGTGAGTTTGGGCATAACGTTTTCCTTAACGAAGGCTGTCTCGGGCTTTGTGTCTGTAAAGCGATATCGCTTATATAGGTATAAAAACGTCCCCTCCATAGCAGGTGCAGCAAAGGCGCAAATGTAGTCAACACGCTGCTCACCTGCGTTTATATCCACCACCATGGTCGTAAACGAGCTGTCGGCTGAAAAGAGCGTCATCTCCTGCGACTGTATCTCAGTGGGGGCGTTTTTGCGCTGGGTGGCATAGGTGCCGCCGCAGGTGTTGGGGGCAGGCTTTTTCACAACTATTATGTCGTCCTGAACGTCCTCGGGCTTTTTCTTAAAGAACATAGGCTTCTCCTCCTTGTGGGGTCATATAACACGTTTTATCGAAAGGTCGCTCTTATCAAGAATAAGAAAATGCGCTGCCCTGCCCTCGGCTATGCTGCCGCAGACATCATCACAGCCCACCGAGCGTGCAGGGTTGAGGGTGGCGGCACGCACGGCACTCTCTAACGGAATGCCCATAGCCACAGCGGTCTTTAAGCAGTCATAAAGATCAGTCACGCTGCCTGCAAGGGTGCCGTCTTCAAGGGCAGCACGGTTTTTGTGCTTTATAACCCGCTGACCGCCTAATGTGTAGCTGCCGTCGGGCATACCTGTGCCCTCCATGCTGTCGCTAATTAGTATCATTCGCTCATCGCCGAAAAGCCGCCAGGCAGCCCTCACAGCGGTGGGGGAGATATGCACACCGTCGCAGATAAGCTCGGCATAGCAGCGATTATCATCAAACGCCGCACCTATTACCCCCGTGTCACGGTGGTGAAAAGGCGGCATGGCGTTATACATATGGGTCATATGGTCAGCTCCTGCGCCGAGTGCGGCTGCGGCGGTCTTATAGTCAGCAGCCGTATGCCCGAGGGAGAAGTGAAGCTCACCCGCACATTCGCTTATCATATCATAAGCGCCCTCTGCCTCGGGGGCAACTGTCACAAGGCGTATAAGCCCGCCTGCGAGTGCCTGATATTCTCTGAGCTTTGCAGCGGACGGGGCGAGGATATCGCAGCTATTCTGTGCGCCGCATTTTTCCTTTGAAACAAAGGGGCCTTCAAGGTGTATACCTATTATCTCAGCCTTGCTCTGCATCTTTGTCTGAGAGGAATAGGCGGCTATGCTTTTGAGCACGGCTTTAAGCCTTTGCTCGGGCAGGGTCATGGTCGTCGGGCAGAATGAAGTTACCCCGTGAGCAAACTCATACCCCGCAATCGCTGCGAGCGAGCGTGGGTCGCCGTCGCACACATCATGCCCCATGCACCCGTGCATATGAATATCAACAAGCCCCGGCAAAACATAGCAGCCCTCACAGTCGATGACTTCATTGCTGCCCGGTATATACGGTGCGAGCCTTTGCACAGTGCCGCCGCTGACGCTCACATCAAGCCTTTCAAAGCGGCAGTTTTCGGTGAACGTAAGCCCGTTTTTAAGTGTGTAGTTTTCCATAGCCGCCCCTTTCAGCAGTTGCCTGTGTATACGTATCTGAGCTTTTCTCTTGCAATATCAGCAAAGCGGTAGATAAGCGAAACATCTGTCGCCGCCCTGTCTGTCATATTAAACCGAGGGAAGAACCTTGACAGATGAAGCGGTATATTATCATCAAGCGCCGCTATCCACGAAACAAGGTCACGCAGCTCACGCTCGGTGTCGTTTAACCCCGGGACTATAAGGGTAGTAAGCTCGATATGTGCGCTCTTATGCGCATAAGTTATAAAATCAAGCACCGTTTGCAGATCGCCCCCGAGGGTGTGCTTGTAGGTCTGCTCATCAAAGCACTTAAGGTCGATGTTGAATGCGTCTATAAATGGCAAGATCTCATCAAGCACCGAAAGGGAAGCCGTGCCGTTGGTGACGACCACGTTTTTAAGCCCCTGCCCGCTTACGAGCTTTGCTGTGTCACGCACAAACTCAAAGCCTATGAGCGGCTCGTTGTAGGTGTATGCCATGCCTATGCAGCCGTACTTACTGTACTCGGGCAGGCGGCTCACTATCTCCTCGGGGGAGGTGAGGGGCGCATCGTCATAGCTCAGCGCCTCGACTGACCAGGAGATGCTGCTGTTCTGGCAGAAAGGGCAGCGCAGGTTACAGCCAAAGCTGCCCACTGAAAGCACGCTGCTGCCCGGGAAAAAGCGGTGCAGCGGCTTTTTCTCTATCGGGTCAAGGGCAACGGACGAGAGCCTGCCGTAGTTTTTGGCGATCACCTTTCCGCCCTCGCAGACCCTGCCGCCGCAAAAGCCCGTCTGCCCCTCTCTAAGCTCACAGTGCCTGAAGCACACCTCACATCTTGCCAAAGCATTCACCTCACTTATGCCTTATTACCTCAAATCGGTGCAGCGTAATCTCCTCGTCTTCGGAGATGCCGGCTTTCATCATAGCTATCTGTATCTGCTGCTCTACCGTGTCAACGCCCTCCAGGTCGGGCAGCAGCAGCCCACGCCGAAAGCCCCTGCTCACGATAACGCCATAGCGTTTTACATCAAGCTCATCGGGTGAATATATACGCTCGGGCTCGCCCAGCACGTCTACGTTTATTTCAAGCTCATCAAGCTCGTCTTCTGTAATTGGCGGGAAGCGTGGGTCACGGGTCGAGGCGCTGACGGCATTTGAGATTATCTCCTCGGCGACGTTTTTCTTTGTGGGGGATATTGTGCCAATGCAGCCCCGCAGGTCGCCGTTTTTATGAATGGAAACGAACGCCCCTGCCTTGTGCCTGCGCATCTCTTCGGGCAGGTCATCTGTGACTGCGGGCAGGGTGCGTGTTCTGATATACTGCTTTATCGTCCGCCTTGCGAGTTTAACGTAAGGGTCTGCGCTCATGACTATTCCTCCTTCTTTGGATAAAACTCTATCACCCCGTAGCCCACGCCTGTAACGTCCTCGTGGGAGAGGGGGTGTGCGCTGACAGCCGCCCCGTCAAGAGCGCCTGCCATTATGATAAACGACCTGTGCCCGCACTCGGCAGCGGCATCACAAAAGCCCTCATCAAACTGCAAAAGCTCAGAAAACGCCGCCCGTGAGCATACGTCCATAAGCCGCTTGTCATACTCAGGCCCCTCCTTTGCAAAGCCGTAGGGGCCGTAGCTTTGCAGCTTATGCGAGAGGTCGCCGCTTGCAACGAAAACGGCATTTCTGCCAAGGGCATCGGCGGCTTTTCTGACAAGCTGCCCCAGCTTATAGTGCAATGCAAACGGCAGCCCCGAAAGCCCTATGCGAACTATCCTGCCGCCTGTGTATTTCTGCCTTATAAAGTAGAGCGGCACCATTGTGCCGTGGTCAAGGGCAGGGTCACGCTCGCCCTGTGTACCTGCGGGCAGCCCTGCCTCATAAGCATAGCGCTCTATAAGGCTCACAAGCTCGGTGTCATAGCGCTCATCAAAGCGCACCCCGGCAGCGCCGAAGCGTGCAAACGACCCCGCTGCCCCCTCCCCCGGGGATATATGGAAATAGTCGCCGTACATTATGCTATGGGGGCTTGTGATGATGATAGTATCGGGCTTGATAGCTGCAATGCTGTCAGCCACCTGCTCATACGAGCGTATGGTCTTTGCGACCTTTTTCTCCTCGCCCCTGCCTATCTGCGGCACTATCAGCGGCGGGTGCGGCACTATGAATGAAGCGGTTATTGGCATAGTATCACTCCTGTTTATAATGCATAATGCATAATGCATTATGCATAATTATGGTGTCGCCCTTGAGGGCGACTAAAATCTCCGACCGTATCTTATCAGATGTAGTAAACTCTCCCGTCTTTTCTCGGAGCAGGGACGGGGGTGTCGGCTGCGGGGTAGCCGAGGGCGCAGTGACCTATGCCCTCCCATTCGCCCTCAATGCCCAGGGATCTGAGCAGGGCTTTGTATTCGTCAGTCTCAAACTCTTCCTTTGCCCTGTGAATCCATATGCTGCCAAGTCCCAATGAATATGCGGCGTTCATGAGGTTGCCCATAACAAGGCTGCCGTCGTAGATGCCGGTAGGGCAGCTCTTGTCGGCAAGCACTATGAGTATGACGGGTGCGCCGTAGAAGGGGTCAAAGCCCTCGCCCCAGCCGCCTATCATGCGGTTTGATTCGGCTATTTTATCACGTATTTCCTTGTCAGTGACGGCTATGGTGATGACCGCCTGCTTGCCCCTGCCGTTGGCGGCATACAGCCCTGCGTCGATGACAGCGTCTATATCTGCCTTGGCGGGCATATCCGGCTTGAATGAGCGTATGCTGCGGCGTTCTTTAAGTGTTTTGATGGTTTCGTTCATAATATCACCTCATAAATATTTAGTTACCTAAATTATACCGCTTTGACAGGCTAAAGTCAATATCATTTGCGATATTTGTTGTGCAAAGTCTATCAAAATTCTTGCAAAAGCGGGTGATTTGTGTTATAATATCCATATACTGCCGAGGGGAGATGTGATGATGGATAAGAAAAAGAAAGCCGGCATTATTGTCGATGTGCTGATGTTTGCGCTGCTGCTCATTCAGATGCTTTATGTATTCACAGGCAACACCGCCCACGAGATATTGGGGATAGGCTTTTTTGCCTGTGTGGTGATACACATTATCATCAAGCGCTGGTGGTGCGCATCTCTCTTTAAAAAGCGTGAGAGCAAGCGCTCAAAGCTGCGCCTTACTTCCGATATTATCACAGTTTTGCTTATCTGCTGCATTATAGCTCTAATGCTCAGCAGCATGGGGGTATCAAGGCTCATATTCCCCTGGTTTGAATACCTCGGCAGTGCCGACCTGCACCGCTATCTTGCAACGGCTGTGCTGTCCCTTGCGGCTTTGCACGGGGGAATGTATTTTATAATACGGGCTAAGAAAAAGAAAAAAGCCATAACCCTTACCGCCCTTGCTGTGATAGCAGCGGCAGCGGTAGGGCTGGCGCTTGTGCCTTACATGAACAGGCACTTCAAGAAAGTAGATATCTCCCTCTCGGAAAAGGTGAGCGGCGACAAGGCTGAGTGGACGGGCGGCAGGGTGCTGACGGTATATTTTACAAGGCTCGGCAACACCGACTTTGATGATGACGTTGACGCTGTATCGGGCGCATCGCTTATGATAGCTGACGGTGAGCTTATGGGCAACGACCAGCTGCTTGCCCTAATGATGCAGGATATAACAGGTTGCGACATAAAGCCTGTGACTATTACCGGCAAGAGATACCCCAGCAGCTATAACGACACCATAGGCGTTGCTATGGACGAAAAGCGAAACAACGCCCGCCCTGCAATAGAGAAGATAGACATAAGCGGCTATGATGACATTGTGCTTATCTACCCGCTGTGGTGGGGCGATGTGCCTATGCCTGTTGCCACGTTCCTTGAAGAGAATGACTTCTCGGGCAAGCACATATACCTTATCGCCACCCAGGGCAGCAGCGGCTTTTCATCGAGCACGGCAACGGTGAAAAAGCTCGCATCAGGTGCCTCGGTGGAGGAGGTCATGAGCATATACTGCGATGACATACCTGATTCAAGACAGAGGCTTTATGAATGGGTGAAAAACAGGTAAGGGGGCTTATCATATGAAAGGCAGAAAGCGCCTTAGCAGGCGCACAAGGATAATCATAGCGGCGGCGGTCATACTTATTTTAATACCCATAGTGATAATGATATGGCTGCCCACGTTTATAATGACGGGCAAGCGCCAGACCCTTGACGAAGCGCTCAAATGGCAGAGCGAGCGGTACGACACATCATTTTATGAGAGCATAGACAAGACAGACTACACGGTAAAGAGCTTTGACGGGTATGAGCTGCACGTACAGCTTCTCAAAAACCCCGAGCCGACGGATAAATACATCATCATCTCACACGGGTATACCGACAACCGCTGCGGGGCGCTAAAATATGTGCCCATGTATTTAGAGCTTGGCTACAACTGCATTATCTACGACCTGCGTGGTCACGGCGAGAATGATGAGACCTTCACCACCTACGGCATACGTGAGGGTGAGGACATAGCGCAGCTTGTAAAGGACACCCGTGAGAGATACTCTTCCATATCGCAGCTGGGGCTTCACGGCGAGTCGCTGGGGGCAGCTTCGACTGTAACGTCGCTTAAATACAAGCCGAAGGTGGATTTTGCGGTGGCTGACTGCGGCTTTTCCGACATCGAGAATGTGCTTAAAGGCGGCTTTAAGAGCGCACACCTGCCCTCCTTCCTCTTTGAGCTTGCAGACTTAGGCGGCAGGGTGAGATACGGCTTCAGCCTTGACAAGATGCGCCCGATAGACTCACTTGATGACAACACAGTGCCTATACTCTTTATCCACGGAGCGGAGGACAGCTTTATAACCCCAAAAAACTCTGAGGATATGCAAAAGCGCACAAAGGGTATGAGCGAGCTGCACATAATAAAGGGTGCCGCCCATGCTGAGAGCATACTCACTTCCCCGGAGGAGTACAAGGGGTATGTAAAGGCGTTTTTGGAAAAGATATGATACAGTAAAAAACAGAGGTATCGTTCTGCGAGTGATGATTATTAAACATCATCGCCGCAGGCGATACCTCTATTGTGCATTATGAATTGTGCATTGTATTAGTCTTCGCCGAGTTTCAGCGCCTTGCTGATGTTGATATTTGATATCAGCCTGCCCAGAACTGCGAAGCAGAAGAGCAGCATAGCGCCGAGGGCGGCGTAGATCTTCAGATAATCGCCCCGCTCGGGGATAACTGCAAACTCGGGGTAAGCGCCCGACTGCATGAATGACTGGAACAGCGGCACGAACAGCTCGCTTGCTATCGACCCGACCACGAACGAAAGCACTATAGCCGCACCCGAAACAAGGATCTGCTCGGTTATGAGCATAACTATTATCTCACGGAACTTCATGCCCATAGCACGCAGTATGCCAAACTGCAATGTGCGTGAGCGTATGGATATTATCCAGTAGATAAGGAAGCCTATGATGCACATTATCATTATGATGCTAAAGCCTAAGGTAAGAGCGACGTTCATGCCCTGGAGCATGGGGTCATTCTTTTTCTGTATTATCTGCTGGCTTGCGACTTCCAGTGTCTCGCACTTTATCTTAGCGTTTTCAAGCGCCTTGTAGAGATCCTCGGTCTTTGTGCCGTCCTTGAGCTTGAGCCAAACCTCGTAGGGCTCGACATTTGTGGCAACACGCACATAGTCAAAGTTCATGACCGCAAAGTCACGGTAAGCGCCCGTGTCGGTCTTTTCATAGGGCTGTATAGAGGGCCAGCAGTCAACAAAAGCCAGCACCGTAACGGTGAACTCGGCGTTGCTGCCCCACTTGCAGCTTACCGTATCGCCCAGCTTCAGCCCGTAGGTATCTCTGAACGATGTGGAGAGTATAACGCCCGAGTTGAACTCGGCAAGTGCGTTAAGGTAGCTGTTTATATGCGCCGGGAAGAGCCGTGAGGTCGTCCACACAACCTTTGAGAACTCGCCGGGGTCAACGGTCATGAGCGTTACGTCCTTGGCGGAGTTGGAGGTTGATGTGCTCTCCATATTCATAAAGTCTTCCTTGCTTTTTTCGTTCTTGTCCTTATATGTGGCTTTCTTCGGCACCTTCATCTTGCTTGATGAGAGTGTCACGCTTTCCTTTTTGAACACCCGTGCTGCCGCCTCAACGCCGTCTAACTTCTCAAAGCGTGTAAAGTCAGGCTCTTCATAGCTAAGGGTGGAGGCATCTACCTCTTCTTCCTCTTCGTCACCGCCTGTATTGCCCGTCATGCCGAATGATGCCGCCGACTGCCCCTGGCTGTTTGATGACTTGACCCTGTTTGACTCCCACTCTTCCGAGAGGGTGA
>JAFYET010000223.1 GCA_017544125.1 Ruminococcus sp.
CCACGGGTAGTAAGACCAAGTAGGCAAAAAAAGAACAGCCGCTTTAGCGGCTGCCCGTGAATGTAATGCGGCGCTAAACTTTCGGTGCCCCTTGAGGGGCTAAGTCAGTAATAGCCCCTTTTAGGGGCAGAGCAAACCACCACTTTAGTGGTGGTTTTGATTTGTAGAAAACGGCTCGATAAATCAATACCAAGCCGTTTATATGTCAGATGATTCTAGATAGCAAAACAATGCAAATATCGCATTCCTTTTCCCATACGCAAAAAGAGCAGCCCTTTTTCAGGCTGCTCTTTTTGCATTAGGTGTATAGGGGGTTAGTTATCTTTCCTTTTGAGCACTACAGCTGCAACAAGTGCTGCTGCCATAACTGCAAGCGAGACCTCTGCACTTGTCTTGGGGTTTGCGGTGTTTGCGCTGCTGTTGGCTGCCTGCTTGTTTTCAGACTTCTGCTTGGTTTTTGCAGGCTTGTCTTCACTCTTGGCAGGCTTTTCTTCGCTTTGCTGCTCAGGCTTGTCTTCATTATCTGTTGGCTTTTCATCAGTGGGTTTTGAGTCTTCCTCGTTTTGCTCAGTCTCTTCTTCTTGCTTTTCATCAGCCTTAGCTCCGGCAGGTATAACAAGCTCAGCATTGCTGAATTCATCATAGGTTTCGGCTTCAATGTATATATCGCCCATGTAGTTCATTTTTACTACGGCGGTGTTTCTTATAAAGCCGTTTTTCTCGTCCTCCTCGGTAACGGTGTAGTCATATTCCGCAACCTTGCTCTCATTAAATGCAATAGAGCCTAACTCTTTTATAAGCTTGCCGTTTACATATACATCTACATTATCTTCTTCATTGCTTGTGTAGTTTGTTACCGTTACTTTGCATTTAACTACTTCACCTGCGTGGTAAGGCTCTTCTCTTGGCGATACCTCTTCGTGAATAACGTTGTAAAGCTCAGATTCGGTAAATGCCTGTATCGAGAAATTGTCAAGCACATATTTTGATTTGTCCATTTCGGCGGTAACGTCTGCCCAGTCAAGCCATGTGCCGTCATAGTATACATAGCTCTCGCCCTTGTTTACAACAGTGGTCGAATAGACGCAGCCGTAAGGCGGCTCAAAGCCTTCGTCACTGCCGTTTTCGTCTATGTAATACTGCCGCATATTATCTATCTGGTTTTCAATTAATTCCCGGCTTTCGCCGGTCTTTGCAGATATTTCACTCAGCCCGTCTTCTCGTGTAACTGTTGCAATTACTGCAAAGCGTGTTCCCTCTTCAAAGTATAAAGGCTTTTCAAGATACACACGGTGATAGCCTGCGTAGGGGTAGAATTCACTCAGCGATGCCACAAGCTCGCCCTCATCGGGGTACTTTATGTCTTCATCAAGCTTGTATATCTCATACTCTACCGTTTCGTTGCAGGTAACGTTTGTAAAGCCTATGCAGTAAAATCTTGTATCATAGTCTGCTTTAAATACATTTGCCATACCCATATCGGTATCTGCATATACCTTATGACCGGCTGACGGCAGAAGATCGTGCATCATAGGTTTTTTTGAACTCAGCTTTGATGAGTCGGCATTCTCTGTAAGTTTAAACGTAAAATCAAAGCTCTCAAAGCACATTAACGACTGGTCATAGTATGAAACATAGAAATACCCGTCGCCGCCGTTGCCCCAGTAGATGTAATCAGTATCAGCAGAGCCCCAGCTGTTTCTTACTATAAAAGCTCCGTCGCCGCCTATAGTGCCGTTAGGGTCATAGAAGTATTCCTTGGGGAAGTTATCATCATACCCGATTATTGTAACGCCGTGGTCAGCACCCGTACACTTATTTTTGCTGTTCTCGTCATCAGGGTCGTAGAACATATCATAGGTGTACTGGCACCAGTATTTTGCCCTGAAAACATCATCGGTGATCTCGCCGTTTTCATCTATGTAGGTCATATAGTCGCCCTTTTGCGGAGTCTTGGTGGGACCGTTCGTCGCCATATTCAAACCAAAAGAAACGGCTCTGCCTTCCAAAAGCTCGTTCTTTATAGCATTGAGCCCGTATTCGCTGAATTGATACTCGCCGTTTTCGCCTTTCAGCGCTACTGAGGGGAGTATAGAAGAATGGTCAAGCTCAAAGCCCATATACCTTAGCTCTTCGGCTACCGACCAATCCATTGCCTTTACTTTGCTGTAATCAAGGTTTATTCTGTAATAAACGCCCTCGCCCTTGTACCAATCGTCATAACCGGGGGTGAGTGACATTGAACCTATGCAGCTTCGCTCTTCAACGAGCTTTCTCAGCTCGTCATAGTTTTCAAAGGTGAATTCTTCCGATTCTACACCTTCTACCGATATAGCATCTTCGGTATTGTGCGGGTCCTGCTCATCGGTAAGGGTATAGAACTTAATACTGCCGTTTATGTAGTAGTTGCTCAGGTAGGGGGCGTATTCTTCAAAGCAAGGCCCCTGCAGTGAACTGAACAGCGTTGTTGCAAGTGCAAAAATACCGCCGCAGAACTTATCATCATATAATACCGTAGGGTCTGGATCGTCTTTTTGAAGCTCATAAGCATAGCGGTAGCGAGTGTTGCCTTCACCTGCCTGTGCAGGGTAGTATGAATCATTTGTAAGGGGAGTATACGAAAACCATGCAAGGTGACGCTCTGAATAATCAAAATCGCCATAGCCCTTTTGCTTCATAGTTTCAAGGTCATAGCCCGATTCAAACATTGTGCTTATCTCGGCAGCCGCCATGACTGAAAATGCCCAGCACGTGCCGAACTGTCCCTGATCCTTTATCGGCGGAACATAGCATTTGCCGTCAACATCACGAAGGTCAAAGCTCGTCTGTTCAGGCTTTGCAGGCACTACCGATGGTGTGTCAGTAACATAGCCGTAGTCGGCATCTTCAAGCAGTTCATTCATAGAAGCTGCGGTGTTATGCACAAGCTCGTCATAATGCTCTTCGATATAATCACGTGAAAATCCGCTGTCATACGCATTTGCACAAAGGCTTACCGAAGACGCACTTATTGCCATTACAAGTGACGCGGTAAACGCTATCAGCTTTTTAAGTTTCAAAGCGATCATCTCCTTTGCATTGATTTGTTAATTTTACCAAATGTTTTCATATTGTTTATAAATCTTTAGACAATTATACCATTATTATATTATTTTGTCAATAGTGAAAAATCAATTATATATTATTTAAAGGTAAATAATCTCCACTTCGCTCCTATTCCGTCATCACCGTCCTGCGGTAATGGGTATCCCGATATTTCTTCGGGCTTGTATCGAAATATCGGCGAAACACCCTCGCAAAATGGCTGTATGAAGAAAAATGCAGTATATCCGAAATCTCCGACAGCGTGAAATCAGAGAATTTGAGCATATTCTCTGCCGTTTCCATTCGCTTTATCATGATGTATTCGGTGATGTTCATGCCCGTTTCTCGCTTGAAAAGCACCGACAGGTATGAATCGCTGAGCCTGCACATATCGGCAAGCTCGCTTACAAGAATAGGCTCGTGCAGGTGGTACTGAATGTAATCCATACACAGAATGACCGGCTTTGAAAAGACATTTGCTTTCTTGACCGCCGCTACCTGCCTGGTGAAATATTCGGTCATCTCAATGTGCAGGTCATACTGCTCGTCAAGAGTGTCTGCGCTGTCACAGCGGCGTATGAACACATCGCTTGCGTTGTAGGCTTTCTCGGCATCCATTCCGCCCTCAATGGCAAATCGTGTGCAAAGTGTAGCATGGCATATATTTAAGTAGCGCAGATTTATCACAGGATCGTCTGACAAATGCCCCACACCTTCGGAGGTTATCATTCTTTTTGATTCATCGACAGAGTGCAGGTCGCCGTTTTTTAAAAGCTCAAACTGCCGCATATCATCATCGTACCTGTGATGATGAAAGCTGTTCTCTCGGTTTGTGTATTCAAGGTATGAAACCTGCTTGTCCATAGTTTCTTTCATAACTATCACCCCCTACATAATAGCATATTTCTTTGATAAGGTCAAGATATATGACGAAAAACAAAGAAATATGCTGTACTTTCCTTTTTCTTTATGCTATAATAGCTATCTGAAAGAGGTAGATAAAATGAAGAATACAACAAATATGACTGAGGGCAGTATCCTCAAAAACCTTATATACTTTGCTATCCCCGTGCTGATAGGCAATATATTTCAGCAGTTATATAATGTAGCTGATACAGCTATCATCGGCAATATCTTAGGCGACAATGCTCTTGCGGCGGTGGGCGCTTCGGCTCCCGTGTACGGTCTGCTGATAGGCTTTGCAGGCGGGCTTACTAACGGCTTTGCGGTCATCATTGCAAGATATTTCGGCGCTGGCAATGAGCGTGAGATGAAAAAATCCGTCGCTCTTGTCTATATTCTCTCCGCCGCTATCGCATTCGTGCTGACAGTATCAAGCATTGCCGCTTTGCACCCCTTGATGAAGGCACTTAAAACGCCAAATGATATAATCATGGGGACGGAGAGCTATATGCGCATCATTATTGCATTCTCGGCTTTGACTATCGCATACAATATGCTCGCAGGAATGATGCGTGCTATCGGTAACAGCAAAGCACCACTGTATTTTCTTATCGTCAGCACATTCGTAAACATCGGGCTTGACTTCCTTTTTGTAAAGGGTTTTGGCATGGGCATCTCGGGTGCGGCGTATGCAACTGTTATCTCGCAGGGCGTGTCGGTCGTGCTGTGCCTTATCTATGCTGTGAAAAAGTGCGGCTTTCTTATCTTCCGCAAATCAGAGCTTGTGTTTGACAAGGCGCTTCTTGGCGACCTTATCAGCACAGGGCTTTCAATGGGGCTTATGTACGCTATCGTATCTGTCGGCTCTGTTATCTTGCAGAGCGCTGTCAACAGCTTTGGCACCGCTACCATTACCGCACACACCGCCGCAAGAAAGATAGACGATATATTCATGCTCACTCTCGGCACTATCGCCCTTTCCTCGTCAACATTTGCAAGCCAGAACTACGGCGCAGGAAAGATAGACAGAGTAAAACAGGGCATCAAGTGCAGTATCATCATCGCAGAGATATGGAGCGCTTTTTCGGTTATAGTTGCAGTTATCTTCCGCAGACCGCTTGTGCAGGCGCTTACAGGAACGACCGATGAAGCAGTTATCGCAACAGCTTCAAAATACATCGTTATAAATATCAGCTTCTTCTTTGTGCTTAGCATTCTGCTCGTTTTAAGAAGCAGTTTGCAGGGTGTGGGCAGAAAGCTCGTTCCCGTATCGGGCAGTGTTGTCGAGTTCCTGCTAAAGATAGTTGCAGTTTCGATTCTTGCACCAAAGCTCGGCTATCTGGGCATCTGTATCTGCGAGCCGATAATCTGGGCGGCGTGCGCAGGCATCGTGCTTGCTGATTACTGCTTCTTTATCCGCAAGATGAACGTTCGCAGGGTTGAGCGCAAAAAGGCTGCTATGGTGTGATCATTTAACGGATAACCCCACAAAATGCTTATTTACCTGACACCTGGTTTTTTTCTTCCATAAAGTAGAATTACCATAAACCTGCGCAATATCCCGATTGACTTTTTCAGTAGTATGTGCTATGATAGAATGAAGCGGGAAGGGGCGAAAACTATGTCGGTTTTGAAATTCAAATGCAAATGCTGTAACAGCTATCACGATATAAACAGAACTGTTTCGGCAGGGTTTTCGGGTTGGAGCTATCCGGGTATGGAATGGTCTGATTTTACTGATGAAGTTCCGCCTTTGACTCAGGAACGCTGGCGTATCACCGAAGAAGTGAAAAAGATAGGAAGCAATGTTATACCTAAGACGGGCGATATACGCACGGTAAGAGTTATGCTGCCTTTTGAAGAAGAGATCGGCAGCGAGTTCTATATGGACTATATGCCTGTATCTGCTTATCTTGACAGTTTTGAAACAGCAGACCAGTTTAAAAATTCAGCTATCGTAAAATGCAGGTTTACTGAAATAATATCTGCTGATGATTACAATGCGTGGATAAAAGTCAGGGTGCTTGATGTTATAATGTTCCCTCGGCTCGCAGAAG
>JAFYET010000224.1 GCA_017544125.1 Ruminococcus sp.
CGAAACGCCCGATACAGGGCTTGCCGAGGGACCGATATAAATGCTGCCCGGTGCAAGTGCCGAAAAGAGCTTGCCGTCGCCTATACCGTTGCCGGTAAGATTTCTTGCCAGCCCATACGCAATGGCCATTGCAGGTGAGATAGTGCCTATGGTTATGGCTGTGGCGGTCTCGGAAGCAGAAGGCTTATTGGCTATCTGTATATCCTCATCGCCGAAGATGAACAGCGACATATGCTCCTTATCATCACGGGGGTAGTTGTTTCTGTTGACTCTTTCCCAGCGCCAGAACTCTACCGAGCCGTAGTCTATCTGCATTATATCGCTCTTGATCTGTGCCTCGACCTCCTCTTCGGAGCTGTCATCAGCCTGTGCAAGAACGTGCTGCGGGTGTATGACGCTGTCGGCAGCAAAGGTGAAGATCATAGCCGCACACAGTGCGAGAGCTTCTATTCTTTTTCTGCGAGAAGTCTTTTTCCTTTTCATCACGAAGCTCCTTTCCTGCCGTGAATACTGCATTTTTAAGCAAAATAAAATAGGTTATAAGAACACTTTCCGCCGCAATGGTAAAAACCGTTGCGGCGCTCAGTGCAGAGCCCCGCCTGCCCGTTTCTCAGGCAGTCAAGCTCTTAAAATCTTTAAATGTCCTTTAATTCTATAGGTAAGATACGTTTTCCTATATTACTTCTTCTTGGGAGAAGCGTCGTTCATCCAGTCGTTGAGCAGCGGAGAAGCAATTCTCAGAACAACTACGAGAATGAATATGAGTGAGAAGCCGATGATAGCGCTCTTGAGGTGCTGCTTAGCCTTCTCTCTTTCCTGAGGCTCCTCTGCCTTTGCATACTTAAGACCGAGGCTTACGCAGAACACGCCGCCTACTGCTGCTACGAGCGGGATAAGTACGTTGAGGACCTGATTAACAAGGCCGATGATAGGCTCTGTTACAGTATCAAGGTCTGCATCGGGGTTATTAGCCTTGCTGCTCGAGGAAGCAAAAACCTCTAACATTGCAGCGTTCGCAGCGCACATAGCGCCCATTGTCTTTGCGCTGATGAGCATCAGCTTTCTTCTTACCGAATTCTTCATAATATGACCTCCTATTTTAATCATAAAACTTTTGGTTTATTTGTTTTTACCGGGTTTCCGGCTGTTAACTCTCTCTGCCGCCTCTTCTGGGGCTGCTCGGGTACAACGCCGAGTCTTCTTATCCTCTCTCTGTTGAGCATCTTCACCGTCTTCACCATATCGGTTACCAGCGGCTCGGGAGCTCTCGGTGCCTGGCTGCCAAGGCCTCTAAGCGCCGCCTCTATACGTGCTTCGTTCATCATTTATGACACATCTCCTCAGGGTATTAGGGGTATCAAGCAAGTATCTCCTTGAGCTTATTTCTGCCTCGGAGCAACTGTGACTTGACTGTGTTGACGGATTTTTGCAGCATCTGACCTATCTCACTGACAGACAGACCGCTGAAATAGTATAACTCTATGATCTCTCTATGCTCATCGTCGAGCTTTTTTACTGCCTCTCTTACAGCAAGTATATCCTCAGCGCTTGCCTCGGTAGTGCCGTAAAGTGTTTCGCTGCCGAACATATCCTCCTGTATCTCCTCGCTGTAGCCTCTGTTCATCACAAAGTCCTTCGAGCAGTTGACTGTGACCCGCAAAAGCCATGCCTTGCGGTGCTCCTCGCTGTCAAAGGTCCTCTGCCTTCTGAAGTAGCGGTAGAACACATCGGAATACACATCGTCCGCATCTGTTCTGTTTCTGACGTAGCGCATCGCCACGCCGTAGATCATGTCGCTGTAAGTCCTTACTATTTCTTCGTCACTCATAAGTAATACCCTTGTGTCATCAAGTTGGGTGCATCGGTTTCATATTTTTTTGAAATATTTTTCACGATACGCCTATGTCCTTATCTTACATTACTAATTATAACACATATAGTTTCAAATGTCATTTACCAGTTTGGTTAAAGACAACTATTTCGTCATTTACGACAGGATATTACCTTATCCACCGCTTCTTTTTGTAGTTATTCACAATAAAAGCAGTGAAAATTTACAATTATTTAATTATGTTAACATCAATTGCCGCCTAAAACCTTTTCGGTCTTGGGTGTTTCAAGCGCAAGCTCACGCTTAGCCTGTGCCTGAGCCTTGATGTTCTCGTTAAGTGCCTCACGCTGTTTGATATGTATGGCGTTCTGCATAAAGTTACCGAAAAGGGTTTTGCCGCCGTCCTTGAGTATGCTCTTCTGCATTCTTTCAAGTGCACCTATGCTCGTACCACCGAAGCCCTCGACCGTCTCCTTGAAGGCGGGGCTTTCCATAGTATCAACAACGCTGTTGTTGAAGTCTCTCTTTGAGGGCTTCTCGCCGCTCTTTTCAAATATCTTGGCTGTTATTATCATAGCTGCAATGTTATACATACCGCCCTTGGCAGCTTCATAAGCCATCTCGCCGAGCTTGCCGTCCTGTTTCCTGACGTTCTCGACATAGGTGCTTGATTCGAGGTAGTTGCTGCCGTATACACTGTTGAGATATGCATCATAGTCCTCCCCATCAGCCGTCTCTCCACCTGAGGCAGCCTCGGGCTCTCTTCCGGGCTCGTTGTTCATCTCTTCCTGTATCTGCGGCTCTTCCTCTTCAAGCTCTGTCTCCGTTTCGGTCTGCCGTGAGGGGTCATACTCATTAAGTGCTTCTTCTTTGCCCTCCATAACCATTTCCCACTGCTCATCTATGCCGTTGGTTTTCTCGCTCAGCGCATTGTATGTTGTGGTAGTTGCCTCATCGAGATAAGTCCTGAACTCATCGGCATCTCTCTGATCCTCGGGAACGCCCTTCTTGTCAAGATCGTCTAACACATTGAGCGCTGCCATGCACTTTATCGTTTCCTTGATAGCCACAAGTATCTGCTCTGCGCTCATAGGCTTATCAGAAGGTATGCTGTTTATCTTATCGATCCACCCCTGCTTATCGAAGGGGTTATCGGGGTCTTTCTTGATAGTATACTTTTCCTGCTGTATCTCATTCTGCTGTTCGAGCTGTTCGCTGGTTATCTGCTCCTGCTGTTTCTCCTGCTGCACTTCCTGCTGTGCTTCGGGATCCATCGGCGGGAACAGTCTGTCCATTTCCTTATCTACCGAAGCTATGATACCGAGGGCTGCTTCAAAACGTTTCTTACCCATCGGTGTCTTGGGTCGCCAGTCGATATCCTTATCGGTCTTGCCGGCATCCTTTCTTATTTTTGTGATATACTCGACAGCTGCCAGCTTTGCAGCCGTCATCGCACCGACCTTGCCCTTCTCGACACTGTCAACATTCTCCTTGGCGTTGACTATCATTGCCGAGCGGTATCTCATTTCGTGGTAAGCCTGAACCAGCTTCTCGTGCTCCTTTGACGAGCCCCTCATTCCGAGGAAGCCCTTATCCTCAAGGTCCTTGCCGATAGCGTCTATTTCCACCAAGAAATCTTTGTGACCCTTTCTCTGCACTACCGACTGGTAGCCCTTAGCCATTGCATCCTCTTCAGCGCTGCTGCCCTCAACCACATTGTTGAAGTACGCCCTTTTCTTAGGTGTTTGGGTCTTTACTTCGGGGGTCTCGGTCTCTGCCGTTTCCATTTCCGTCGTTTCCGGTTCAGCAGTTTCAAGCTCCTGTTCGTTCCCGGGCTCTTCTTCGGTCATCTGCTCTGTAGTTTCTGTGACCTCGGGCTGCGCCTCGGTTATAGTGCCTTCATACTTATTGCCCTGAAGGTCTATCGCCTCCGGCTCATCTTCCTTGGTAGGCTCGTCCTTATCGTCTGAGGTTATCATACCCTCGGTGCCTGCCTGCATCTTTTTAAGCCTCTTAAGCCCTCTTGCGAGTGCCTCGGGCTCTATCTCCATACCCAGCATACCGCCGAGCTGCATGAGCAGTGCATCGAGCTGTTCCTTACCCATGAGCTTACAGAGCCTTTCGTAGTTGGTCTTGCCGTTATGCGACTCTATGAGCCAATCCTCCATATCGTCTTCCATATAAGCCATAGCCTCTTCGACCTGACCTATCTCGCCGGAGTTGAACTTCTTAAGCATCTTTGCAAACTTCTCAGCGCCCTCGGGAACTTCACCCTTTTTTCTGGGGTCTTTAGCGAAGTTCTCAATAGAATTTGCGAAGTTTTCCATTCCCATATCAAAATTCTTATCTGCTATTTCCTGAGCTGTCATTCCCTTTGACAGTGACTGTTCCAATGCACTTTTCGGCATACATTATCCCTCACTTTATGCTTTTATATGCTTCGTTTTTTGGTCTTCTGTAATAAATACCCCGCCGGGGGCGAAAATGGGTGCAGGGATTTGATAATATTTTTTTTGAGGGGGATATACTATTATAAAGTGGAAGTTGCAGGGATAGCAGAAGTCTGAGGAGGAGCATTACCGAAGGGGCGTGGGTGGCGATGGTATCAGCAGAGCTGATACCCGGAAAGCCCCCACACTGCACGTTTGGTGAACGAGAGATTATGCCATAGCTAACAGCGCTCGGGCGGCAGTTCCCCCTCCGCCTGCTTCGCAGGCACCTC
>JAFYET010000225.1 GCA_017544125.1 Ruminococcus sp.
ATCAGCCAGTCATGCGGCAGGTCAACGGGCGCAAAGCCCTGTGCGTCATTGTATTGCGTGCCGAATGGGCACTTTGCAAACTGCCACCCGTCGCATAAAAGTCTTGTTTCTCTCATTTAAACTCACGCCCCTATACATATATAAAAGTATGTTTACTATATTATAGCACAAAATCGGCGGTTTTTCAATATTATTTGTTGAAATAGTATAAAAATTTTAGCTTTGCTATTTACAATAATGTATTTGTGTGCTATAATATCACTATCTTGATATATATAGGTGATATCTATGAAAAAATTTACGCTTACAAACGACAATATAAAGCCCGTAGGCAGAACATATTATTATGAAGGCTCGCTCTGGTCTGCCTTTTCCGGCACGGGTGCCGAGTTTGATTTTGAGGGCAGCGCATTATACGTTACCCTGCTTGCAGATGCCGCTGCTGATGAGGAGGAGAAGAAAAACGTCGCAAGATACGCTATCGAAGTAAACGGCGAAAGAGTCTGCGAGGGTACTCTGTGCGAGCGTGTCACAAAGCTCACAGTTATCGACAGTAAAGTGCCTGTAAAGGCAAGGGTGCAGATATTCAAGCTCTCCGAGTGTGCTATGTCAACAATGGGCATAGCTTCTCTTGAAGCAGATGATAACGCAAAGATAACCCCCGCCCCCGCAAGAGAGCGCCGCATAGAATTTATAGGCGATTCGATAACCTGCGGCTACGGCGTTGACGATGAAGACCCGCTGCACGGCTTTAAGACCTCTACCGAGGATTGCACAGCCGCCTATGCCTATAAGACCGCAAGGGCGCTTGATGCCGATTACAGCCTTGTGTCAATAAGCGGCTACGGCATCATATCCGGCTATACCGCCACTGCCGAAGCTAAGGTGACAGAGCAGCTCGTTCCGCCCTATTATAAGTCGCTGGGCTTTTCCTATAAGAAGTTTGCCGATAAGCTCGCCCCCGAGGATATCCCCTGGGATTTTAAGCAGTTTGTCCCTCAGGCGATAGTTATAAACCTCGGCACCAATGACGACAGCTACTGCCTTGACCACGATGACAGGCAGCGTGATTATGCTGATAACTATAAGGTGTTCTTAAAGACAGTAAGAGAGCTTAACCCTGATGCTTTCATCTTCTGCGGTGTGGGAATAATGGGTACACGCATATATAAAGCACTTGAAACGGCAGTCAATGAGTATAAGGCTGAAACAGGCGATGAGAGGGTGCTTGCTCACTGCTTCAAGGAGCATGATGCCGAGAAGGACGGTTTGGTTGCCGACTACCACCCTATAAGAAAATCACACGACAACGCCTGTGCTGAGATAGCACCTATCATAAAAGAAACTATGGGCTGGTAAAATGATAAGAAGAGCTTTACTTATTTTGATGCTTGGAGGAATAATAGCTATGACATCTTGCGGTGAACATACAAGCTGTACGGTTGACAGTGAGCAGCAAAGCCCTGTAACATCCGCCCCCGATACACAGGCGCAGGAGGTCGTAACAAGCGTGCCCATTGGTCACGAAAAGGCTGAGGACTACGGCAAGGTCATAGCCCTGACCTTTGATGACGGTCCGAACACTTCCACTACCGGTGAGGTGCTCGATGTGCTTGAAAAATACGGTGTCAGGGGTACTTTCTTTCTTATAGGTGATAATATCAACGAGCAGAGCGCTGAAAATGTCAAGCGTGCCTACCAGATGGGGTGTGAGATAGCCAACCACTCAAAGACCCACTCCTATATGAATAAGATGACCGATGAGGATATCAGGGCGGAGATAGCCTACACCAATGAAAAGATAAAGGAAATCATAGGCAAAGAGCCTTCGTTCTTCCGCCCGCCGTATATCGCTACAAACAAGACTATGTTTGAAACTATCGACCTTACCTTCATCTGCGGTATGGGCTGTGAGGACTATGAGCCAAAGGTCGATGCACAGCAGCGCTATGAAAAGACCATAGAGCAGGCGTGTGACGGCGCTATAATTCTTCTGCATGATTCGCAGGGCAATTTTCAGACAGTTCAGGCGCTTGAAATGATAATACCTGAGCTTCAGAAGCAGGGTTATGAGTTCGTCACCTGCTCAGAGCTGTTCTTTGCTAAGGGTGTTGAGATAAGGGCAGATGATACCAATATGTACAGCCTTGTCGAAAAGACCGAATAGACCAAAAGACCGTCCTCGCCGGCGGTCTTTATTGCTTATATAGATTGTTAACTATTTGTCAATTGACTAATACCCAAGGGTGTGTTATAATAAAAACTGATAACTATTAGATAACAGGAGTTGAATTTGATGCTTGAGCTTAAAAATATCTCCTTCACCGCTGATAATGACGGTGAGGAGAAAGAGATAATCAAGGATATATCCCTGACTATCGACGATGATAAATTCACGGTCATCACAGGTCCCAACGGCGGCGGTAAATCCACACTTGCCAAGATAATAGCAGGTATTCAGAAGCCCCTTTCGGGTCATCTTTTCCTTGACGGGCAGGATATAACCGATATGTCTATCACCGACCGTGCCAAGGCAGGCATAGGCTTTGCTTTCCAGCAGCCCGTAAGGTTCAAGGGGCTTACCGTGCTCGACCTTCTGAGGATCGCTTCGGGCAAAACCATCAAGGTAAGCGAGGCTTGCTCGTATCTTTCCGAGGTTGGGCTTTGCGCTAAGGATTATATCAACCGTGAGGTCAATTCCTCACTCTCGGGCGGTGAGCTCAAAAGAATAGAGATAGCTACCGTCTTAGCCCGTGACCCCAAGCTCGCAGTTTTTGACGAGCCCGAGGCAGGCATAGACCTGTGGAGCTTCCAGAACCTTATCAGGATATTCGAGAATATGAGAAAGACGGTCAGCGGCCGCTCTATCATTGTCATCTCTCATCAGGAGAGGATACTTAACATTGCCGATGAGATAATCGTGCTTGCTGACGGCGCTATACTCAAGCGTGGTCCCAAGGACGTTATACTTCCCGAGATAACAGGTACAGATTCGGCAGTCACCTCATGTGAGATGCTTGATAAGGAGGTAAGAAAATGACACAGCTCGACGAGATCCAGAAGCGCCTTATGCGTGAGGTCGCAGACCTGCACGATATCCCCGAGGGGGCATATAATTTCAGGGCAAACAGTGCCCTCGCAGGCAGAAACACCACTGCCAATATAGATATAAAGTCCAAGGAGGACAAGCCCGGTATTGATATCATCATCAAAGAGGGCACAAAGAACGAGAGCGTGCATATACCCGTTGTTCTCAGCCAGAGCGGGCTTAAGGAAACGGTGTATAACGATTTCTATGTGGGCGATAACAGCGATGTGCTGATAGTTGCGGGCTGCGGCATTGATAACTGCGGCACACAGGATAGTGAGCATGACGGCATACACCGCTTCTTTGTGGGTAAGAACGCAAAAGTAAAGTACGTTGAAAAGCACTACGGTTCGGGCGACGGCAAGGGCAAGCGTATACTCAACCCCGTAACCGAGGTGTATATGGACGAGGGCTCGTCTATGGAAATGGAAATGGTGCAGATAAAGGGCGTTGACTCCACCGAGCGCACCACCAAGGCTGAGCTTAAGGCTGATGCAAAGCTGGTCGTTCATGAAAGGCTAATGACCCACGGCGAGCAGAAGGCGCTTAGCATATATAAAGTTGACCTTAACGGCAAGGGTTCGTCTGCCGATATAGTTTCCCGCTCGGTTGCAAGGGATAATTCCTATCAGAAGCTCGATATGTGCATCTTAGGTAATGAAGAGTGCTCAGGTCATACCGAGTGTGATTCTATTATAATGGATAACGGGCGTATCCTTGCTGTTCCCTCGCTTGAAGCTAACAGCGTTGATGCTATGCTCGTTCACGAGGCGGCTATCGGCAAGATAGCAGGCGACCAGCTCACAAAGCTGATGACCCTCGGTCTTACCGAGCAGGAGGCTGAGGAGCAGATAATAAACGGCTTCCTAAAATAAGCTGTGATGAAAAGTATACAAGAAAAAGCGGCACTCGTATGAATGCCGCCTTTCTTTTGTTCTATGAAGGAAATAATTATGAAAAAGCTGTTTTGTTTTCTTTTGTTGTATACAGTATAACCCCTGTGCCTTAAATGTAGTTAAAATCAAAGTGAAAGCTGTGTGATAATATATAAAGCCCCGCATTGTTATGCAGGGCTTTTATCACTCACTGTATGTTCTGTTATAATGGGGCGGTATCATATATGCTGCGCCAATACCGATGATGCTTACGGCAGACCCCTTGAAAGCTATACCTACGAGAAGGCGGGGTGTATACACATTATAGGCGCATCGGCTTAAGACCGCACATTGCCTCTTCATCATCGCTGTAAAACCGCCCTGCCTCGAAAGTCTCCAGCCCCTTTGCAAGTATCAGATACTCAGGTTCGAGCAGGGTGGGGTAGGGTATGTGCGGCGGCGACCACAGCTCTGTGGGGTTATATGTCAGCCGCCTGGGCAGGGTTATGGTTATCTCCGTTCCGCTGCTGCTTGTGTCTAATTTGAATTCGCCATCAAGTGCATTTGTAAACTGCCGTGCAAGATACAGCCCAAGCCCCTCGCCGCCGTTAGTTATGTTGCAGGGCTTTTTGCTATTTTTCAGCGTTTGCTCATCTATTCCCTGACCGTTGTCGCTCACGGTGAAGTAAAAGCAGCCCCTCTTCATTCCTGAATCAAAGTTCGTTTTCGCATCGGGGTTTTTGTTGTACATTATGGCATTGATTATCAGATTGGCTATCGTGCTCAGAAGCAGCGTTCTGTCAATGCTTAGAAACATCAGCTCGTCTACATCATATGTAAAGTCATACCCGCTGAATTCGGTCAGGTATTTAACGTTTTTTAAGAAGAGCTTGAGATAAGTAGTTATGCAGCATGGGTCAAAGTCGTATTTGAGGTTTTGCAGCTTCATAAAGGCAATGCCGTTTGCATAATTGCTGAGCAGCTTTATGTTAAGACTCATTATCTCGTCTTTGAGGCGCTTTGCCTCTGTCTGGTCGGTCACCATTTTTGGCAGTTCGAGATAATTTGAGGCTTTTATCCTCATCTTTGCAGCATATGAGAAATAAAGCCTGTCAACCTCCTCGTGCTTCATGCAGGTGAGCAGGTCGCCCTCACGGTAACGGCTGAGAAAGTAATAAGGCGTGTCGTCTATCTCTATCTCTGTCTTGAAAAGAGGTATGACCCCGTCCGCCACTATACATACACAGCCCGTGCAGTCGTTATAGACCTTGCCCTTGCCAAGCTCGGCATCGTTTGTCCACTTTATCCTGAAATTCTTGTCGGTTATCATTACTCCACGCCCGCTCTTCGCAAAGATAGGCGACAGATCTGCCATTCGCTTTTGAAATAAGGTCTGAGACATGGTCATACCCCCCGATTTGTTTATTTGACATATTATATCACAATTGATATGTTTAAGTCAATGTTTGTCGGATAAATAAC
>JAFYET010000226.1 GCA_017544125.1 Ruminococcus sp.
GGTATCGCCTGTCGGCGTGATTTGAAAATCGCTGCGCTCTTTCAAATCGGGGCGGCGAACAAGGCTTGTTCCTCGGGGGCTGTTGTTGCCGAACGCTATGCGGTTTAGTTTACTTCGTTCGCCGCCCTTGCGCCTACGGCGTTGGAGCTCTGCTCCAAACCTCGCTGGGGCTCTGCCCCCGTCCCTGCAAGCCCTTTTTGAGGAAAAGGGCTTGACCCCAAAACCTTCTTGTTTTTTGTTCCCCCACAACTCCCAATTTGCTACAAACAATCAAAAAAACAGAGGTATCGCACATTTACGATACCTCTGTTTTATTGCTGTTAATCCTGCCGCCTGTGAACTCCTACGATGAGCTTCTCGCCGTCGCCCTCTCTTACAAGGGCTGCTTTCAGCTCAACCGCCGTTGTCTCAGCGCCGAAATTCAGGTGATATTTTACCGAATACTGCCCTCTTGTCTTGATGGCTTCAAGTATCTTCTCCTTGGTAAAGCCCGCTGCAAAGTCTTCATACTCCTCTGCCGGCATAACGTTCTTGCAGTCACGCCTTGACTGCTCGTAGAAATCCTTGCCCTCTACCGAAAGCCCGAATGATTTGTAGCTCTCAGCGGCGTTGTATACTATAAAGTCATCAGTTTCAAGGTCAACGAAGTAGATGCAGATGTAGTCGCCCGATAGCGCCATTATGCGTGAGAATATCAGCTCGTTGCGGCGTGCATGATCTATCATCATCTTCTGCTTCATCTGAATGTCAACATTGCTGACACCTATGATTATGTGCATGGGGTCATTCTGCATACGCATACCCTTCATCATAACGTACATAGGCTCGCCGTCCATCATCAGCCGGTAGGTTATCGAATACTGCCCCTGGCTGTCAATGGTGCGTATAACATTCTCCTTGGTGAATGACCTTACAAAGTTCTCGCTGTCCTCGGGGTGCATAAATTTAACAGCATCGCTGCGGCTCTGCTCAAAGAAACTATCCCCGTGCCTTTCCACCGCCAGATCCTCATCACCCGCTTTGGAGGTATACTCTATGAACCTCTCGGTGTCTATGTTTACATAGAAGAGGTTGAAGTAGTCAGCAGCCAGCGCCCTTGCAATGTTTGCATATGTAGCGCCCTGATTGGCGTGTGTTACCGAAAGCACCACCACTGCCGTGGCAATAGTGCCTGTTACGGGGTTCTTTGCTATACGCCTCATGCACGAATGGACCATCGAGCCGTCTGGCATATTCTCATCAATAAACAAAAGCCCATCAGTATCCACCGACTTCATAAGCCCCTTCATAAACGGCGATGCGAGCGCCGTTGGGTTGTTGAAATACGGCTCAGCCTTGTCGGTTATCTTCAGCTTGAAATTGTGGAACATAAAGTCCCTGTATGTCTGGTTCGTCCTTGCAAAGCGCACCTGCCCGTCATGTATCTCGATTATGCCCATGGGTATGGTGTTGAATATGTTGTCGAGCTCATCCGGGTTTTCCTGCGTGATCACAGCAAGGTCATGCAGGTTTACCCTGCCCACGGTCTCGTAGTAGTGCGATTCATCGGGGTTCTCAAAGCCTATCTGTATGCCCCTGCGGTATTTTTCAAGTATCTTCTCAACAGGTATGGGCTTGTCAAAATAGAAGCCCTGCAGCTTTGAGCAGCCTGCCTCCTGTAAAAAATGCACCTGTTCCTCTGTCTCAACGCCCTCGCATACAGTGTCCATGCCCAGCGAGGTCGCCATTTTCAGAAGCTCGGTGAGTATTACCTTTGAGCTGTTGCCCTCATCAAACTGCCTCATAAAGTGCATATCAAACTTGATAAGGTCAAACCTTATGCTCTGCAAAACGTCAAGCGATGAGTAGCCGCTGCCGAAGTCGTCCATCCATACGGCAAAGCCCTGCTCCCTGAACCGCTCTACCTGCATCTTGATAAAGTCAAAATCCTGCCCGAGTATGCTCTCGGTTATCTCGATAGTGAGCAGGCTGCGGCTTATGCCTGCATCGTCTACCCTGCGGCATATCTCCTCCACCATATCGCAGCAGTCAAAGTCTGAGCGTGAAAGGTTTATCGACTGGGGCACTAAGCTGAGCCCCGCCGCTTCCATTGTCTTTATCTTTTTGAGCACACAATCGACCACATAAAGGTCGAGCTTGTATATCAGCCTGTTATCTTCAAGCACGGGTATGAAATCCCCCGGCGACATAAAGCCCTTCAGCGGGTCTATCCACCTGGCAAGTGCTTCTTCATCGCATACCCTGCCGTTTACCGCACGCACTATCGGCTGGAAGTATACCTTTATCCACCCCTCGGCAATAGCACGGTCAAGGTTTGTGATGATGTACTGCTGCTTTTCCTCGGTGTCCATCATCTTTGCGTTATAATAGTTAAACCCGCTGGCATAGCCGTTGACGATAGCATCGCAGGCAGCCTTTGCCCTGTCGCACGCCATACTTGCAACTATTCCCTCATACCAGTGCAGGTATATGCCAACGTGCAGCGGCAGCGATACACCGCCGTTTAGGCTCTCGCACTCCTTAAACAGCTGTTCAAGGTTCTCTTCCAGGTCATCGGCAGTGGTTATCACCGCAAAATGATCCTGCCCGAGGCGTGAGCAGTTCTCGTTGCCGAAATGCTCGGCAAGCAGCCTTGAAAAGCCTTGCAGCAGCTTATCGCCCTGAGCAAAACCGTATTTGTGGTTGAAATACTTCATTCCCGCAAAATCCATATAAAGCAGTGCAGGGTGAGCGTCCTTTGAAAGCAGCTCTGTCTTTTTCTCTGTAGCAAGCTCAAAGAAATATGTCATACTCGGCAGCCCCGTAAGGTGGTCGTATACTGTTGCCCTTGTAAAGCTGTCATCGTGTATAGCGCTTTTAAGGGTGCGTTTGAGCTGCCCGTCAGATGAGTCAGTCTCATTGTAGAGCCCCTCGTTTATATACCATACCTGCGCTATCCTGTCGCCCGTATGTGTGATGATATGGTCACCCTGGGCGTGTATTATGTTGTAGCCCGAGCCGTCGGGGGCTTTTGAGCGGTATATAACATCATATTTGCCGCCCTCGGTAGCAAAGCGCACAGCCGCATCAGCAATACGTGCAGCGTCCTCAGGGTGGGTGCCCTTATACATATTGTTATCCATATCGTAATAAGCCTTTGCAAAATCGGTATAACCGAACATATCACAAAAGCCCCTTGACAGAACGAGAGTGACAACTCTCTTGTCAATAAACTGATACATAGCATATGGTATACCCGATGATTCGAGCATCTTCATTTCCATATCGGTAAATCTGAATCTCTCCATTATCCTCTCACCTCCGACTGCATTCAGCTGTTCTTTATTTCTGCAAATGCATACTATTGTATAAATTATAACAGAAAATTCAACATTTGTCAATCGGTTTGGTAAAAATAGTGCGGCAATTCATTGCAATTGCCGCATTTATGAGGATATTAGCTTTATGGTCTTTGTGACCCGCACTCTCTGCAAAAGCGCCCCTCGTTTAGCGCATAGCCGCAGCAGGGGCATTTCCAGCAGCCCTCGGCGGGCTGTTCATCGGGCACAGGCGCAGCCTTGCCCATGCCAAAGGGGCTTCCGCCCTGCTCGGCAGACATCAGCTCGGCTGCCGCAATGCCTTCATCAAGTATTTTACGGTATTCGTCCTCGACTGCCCCTGCGCCCTGCTGCCTTACCGCCATAAGGTCAATGTTCACGGGGGTTTTTTTGTATCCGCCAAGGGCTGTATCATCATAATAAAGCGTCATTCCCGCCGAGGCGGAGTAATCATACACCACATACTCTCTTATGTATTTCAGCTCGCCCCATGCTGCCATGTTCTCACGCTCAGCAAGCTCTCTCACCTGCCCGAGCACATCGGTCTTTGCCTTATAAACGCTCACTGTCTCGCCCTCAAAAGCCTTTTTGTTCCTGACAGTGATGACCTGCACGTCGTCATTGACATCAACGCTTACGTAATAGTGAGAGTTTGAGTTCATCATCATTCCGCTCTCGCCAAGGCTCAAAGAGCAGCCTGCCAGCGCCCCGTGCTCGGTCTTTTTGTCTTTCAGGTCATTTATGCTTACAGGGTTATTGTTTCCGGTCATGGTATTACCTCTTTTCTGTTGTGTCTACAGTTCTAAAACCATAAAAACATCTGAATAAACGTTTGAATTATACCTTTCACACTCACGAAAGCTGTATCTGCGGTATAAAGCGATAGCCTTTGAGCTTGTAGACAGCGAATCAAGAAACATTTTC
The DNA here is from genome assembly GCA_017544125.1 of Ruminococcus sp. Taxonomy (GTDB): domain Bacteria; phylum Bacillota; class Clostridia; order Oscillospirales; family Ruminococcaceae; genus NK3A76. Next base: position 4,242 of record JAFYET010000226.1, read on the forward strand.
TTATAGCCCCATTTCTTAGCCTGCTCTATTGCATATTCAAGCAGCGCTTTTCCATAGCCCATACCCTGATACTTCTCTGACAGATATAATGACTTCAGCTCGCAGCTTGTGCTTTCAAGTTCCGAAACAGCAACTGTTCCAATAATATTTCCGCCGTCAAACATACACCAGAAGCCTGCAAAATGCTCTGCAATGTTCAAATAATAGCTGTGCCTGCCGTTTATATCAAGGCATCTGTGAGATTCGGGCAGGCAGCTTTCCAGAAAAGAAAGCAGCAGCGGCTCATATTCTTTTTGATACTCTATCGGTTCAAAATCATTTGCTGTCATATGTTTATCCCTCAAAAATGTGATATGTCTGCCTACATTATATCACACCCTGCCGCAAAAAGCAACAGAGCGCACGGGGAATACCCATACGCTCTGAAAAAATCATATTAAACAGATTACACCAATCGTACAATACACGAATTCTACAACGCACGCATTAATACTGGCGAAGAAGAATTTGGCTTTATAGAAACTTGGCTCAAAGAGTTTAA